>DATHAU010000776.1:0-2024 GCA_035296545.1 Microvirga sp. | reverse complement strand
AACGGCCATTATGGAATGAAGCTGCCTACACTCTTCAGGTTTTGCAACGCCCCCTCCACGCGACTGTAGGCCTCCTGAGATAACGGCAGGATCGGGCGCGGCGGCTCGATCTTGGCAAGACCGAGAAGGTCTGCCATCACGTACATCACGCGGAAGCTGCCGAACGCCCTGAACAGCTCCCAAAGCGGCTGGAAGGCATCGTTGATGCGCGCAGCTTCCGTACTATCGCCAGCTTGTGCCGCGCGTGTGAGGGCCAAAGCCGGAGCGGGCAGAAGGCCCGCAACCACGCTATACCACGCATCACAGCCACCCAGCAGGGCGTCGGCCGCACCCCAATCGCCACTATAGCCAACGGCGAAGCCGTCGGGGGTAATCATCCGCAGTCGCTCGATCTCGCCCCTAAAGTCTCCATTAGCAGGGAGCGGCATCTTCACCGCTGCCATGTTCGGGAGTTTTGCCAGACGGGCGATCAGGTCATCGCTGAACGTGAATTTTGTGGTGCTCGGATTGTTGTAGATACACAAAGGCAGCTCGCCCGCCTCGGCCACGGCCGCGAAGTGTTGAAAGACTTCCTCGTCGGTCAGGGGCGCATAAGATATGGGGGCCAGCAACAGCCCATTGGCACCCGCCGCCCTAGCATCGAGCGCGAGCGTCTGAGCCTCGTCGGTTCGGAGCGCGCCCACGCCCACGATGATCGGCGTCTTGCCGCCCACGCACTCCACCGCCACCCGCACGGCGCGCTGCCGCTCCTCGCGTCTCAGGTAGGCATAGCCGCCGGTGCTGCCGAGCAGGCCGATGGAGTCGGCCCCCGCCATGCGGATGCGCTCGAGGAAGCGGCAGAGCACGTCCGCCTGTAGACGCCCCGCCGCATCGGTCGGCGTCAGGGGAAAGGCCGACAGGCCGTTGAACAGCTTCACGAGCGATGTTCCCTGCTTGGCCGTCACGCGCGCGACAGGAGCAGGCGCAGCCCCGCGAAGCCGAAGAACACGGCCAGAACGCCCTCGATCCAGCGACGCGCGCGGCGGTAGAGGCGGACCATCGGCGCGGTCGAGAACACAACCGCGTAGCCGCAGAAGATCGTGACGCTGAGCACGGCGCAGCCGCCGAGGATGACGGCGACGCTGTGCCACGGCGCGTCGGGGCCGAGGCCGAGCGTCATCAGGGCGATCCACGCGAGCACGGACTTCGGGTTGCCGAGGTGCATCAGCAGCCCCTGCCTGTAGAGCGCGACACTGGACGGCGGGGCCTCACCCGCTTCCGCCCGTGGCGCGACGCTCTCGTCCGGGGTCAGGGCCGCCTGTCCGGCCTTCAGGGCGAGGAAGAGCAGGTAGAGGCCGCCGAAGACCTTGAGGACGACCAGGGCCTCGGCGTAGCGGGCCAGGACGGCCGAGATCCCCGTCGCCGCCATCACGCCCCAGAACACCGAGCAGGTGACGACCCCCGCCGCGAGCGCGAGCGCGGCCCGGCGACCTTGTTCCATGGCCACGCCCATGATGCGCATGGTGCTGGGGCCGGGGCTGCCCGCCGCGATGACGTAGGCGGTGTAGACGAGCAGGAGATGGTGAGGCTGGGAGGACAACCCTGAGCGCCTTTCCGATGCAGGGAGACAGCTAGATGGCTTTGGGGACGTATCGAGGGTGCCGGTCAGGACCGACACAGTGTCCCATTTTGGAACGCTAACGGGACACTGCTGTGTGCCGGGCCTATAAGAAACAACGCTGTGTGCCGGGCCTATAAGAAACAAGGACTTACCGCCCACCATGCGGAGGGCACCAACCATCGTTAACGGGACAGTACCGCCGCTGCAGGTACATCACCGTCGCCACCATGCCCTCGCGCGAGAACCGGTCGACCGCCCACAGCGACCTCTCGAGGTGGTCGCGGGCGGCCCGCCCGCATCGCACCCCAAGCTCGGCGGCCCCGCCGAGCGGGTCGCGACCACCGCATGCCGAACGTGCGCTGGCGTGGTTCGCCCGGTGCCGGCGCCCGACCGTCCGCCACGAGAGGCGCCCGGACATCCTGCC
>DATHAU010000775.1:0-7256 GCA_035296545.1 Microvirga sp. | reverse complement strand
GCTTTCAGGGCTGCCATCAGCGGCCGGACGCCCCGGGATACGCTGGCCACCTTCGGCAGCCGCTTCATCAGGAAGTGCGTGGCTCCCGTGCATCTTAATCGTGCCGAAGGGATGCTCCACCGTTTCCCTTCACTGGCGCATAGCTCCTGGGTTCTCATCAAGCCGGCGCTGCACCGCTGCCAGCCCGTCCTTAGGTTCCAAGCGGGTGATCCAGCGCCGCTCGGCCGTTGTGCAGTAGTTCTTGATCAGACCCGCTTGGCAGGCGTGTAGGGCAAAGTGGCCCAAACGATCCTAGGAATGTAAGCTTGAACCAGCTTGGGCCGCATAGGTAGTTGGCGGCCAGCACGCCATCACCCATGTACACCGCTATGGGCCGCTCCAAAGGAGAGCCAACACCCGGTTTCACCTGTCCCAACAAGGTGAACGGTCCGAAACTTTGACACTGGTGACGCGTTTACCTCCGTCATATGGCAAACAAATGAATGTCGTGACCACAGTTAGTGACGATCTACTGGAACACGCTTCATTACCTTGAACGGGTAGGAGTCGACCGCACAGCCGAGCTAAAGAAGGTCCGCCCTGCACTATAAGTAATAAATGCTCTGAAACCAATTGCCAGTCGGTTCCGTGTTGATTTAGCTTGTTATTGCTGACCACGTGTTTTCACAAGGAATATCAAACGAAGCAGAGTACCAGCGGTCAATTTGGTTCACATCATGTCCATACCAGAGCCACTGTCGGAAAGATTGAACCACGCTCTCGTACGTTTGAGGGCTCTCCTTGAGATTGGTACTTTCGACGGGGACCAGCGGCTTCCTCCCGAGCGGGTTCTAGCGGCGCAGATCGGCATCGGTCGGCGGGCCCTAAGGCGGTGCCTTGAGGTGCTTGAAGCTGAGGGACGCATCTGGCGCCATAAAGGCAAGGGCACCTTCCTTGGACCTCGGCCCGCCGAGCCATACCGGAGCCTAGAAGAATTGTCCAAGCGCACACATCCTTTAAAAGTGATGGACACTCGCCTCGAGATCGAGCCTGCGCTCACCCGACTAGCGGCTCTGCGCGCCTCCAACGGTGATGTAAAGCGTTTGCTCCGTCTTGCAGAAAAGACCGCCTCAAGCACTGGTGGGGACGCACGCGAACTTCGGGATAGCGCCCTCCACGGCGCCATCGCGGAGGCCGCCGGAAACAGCCTACTTCTGGCGCTCTTGGATACAGTTGATCGCATCCGGCAAGATAGAACTTGGCGGTTCCTGCGCGAGCGGTCGCGGTCCCACGACCGGCAGCAGATCTATGTGGAGCAGCACCGCCGCGTCATTGTGGCCATTGCCCAGCGCGAGACCCATGCGGCGGAACAGGCTATGCGCGAGCACCTCGAATTTGTTCGCGATGGTCTCCTCAAGGTGATGACGAGCCCTCTACTAAGCCGCACCGACGGGGAAATCCCAGGCCCTATCATTCCTGCAAACATCAAGGAAGACATCCGGCATGGTACATGAAGCGGCGCGGCAGGAAATGAGTGCGATCCATCGCAAGCCCGGCTCGGCTGCGCTTGCATCTGAACCGCCGCTGCTCAGAGTAGAGGGCCTGTCGATCCTGTTCGACGGCGCGCCGTCGAACGTGAATGTGGTCGATGATGTTTCATTCGCCGTCAGTAAGGGCAAGACCCTATGCATCGTAGGCGAATCCGGCTGCGGCAAAAGTGTCACGTCGCTCGCTCTGATGGGACTTCTGCCCACTCCTCCGGCCAGAATCATCTCCGGCTCGGCCATGTTCGAGGGACAAGAGCTCCTGACGCTGACCGAGCGCGAGCGGGCAGATCTCCGTGGCGACCGGATGGCCATGATCTTTCAGGAGCCAATGACCTCGCTCAATCCGGCCTTCACCATCGGTGACCAGATCGCGGAGGGCATCGTCCGCCACCGCAAGGTCACTAAGGCAGAGGCCATGGAGCGTGCACTTAACATGCTCAAGAAAGTGCGCATTCCCGCACCCGAGAAGCGCCTGCGCGCCTATCCGCACGAGATGTCCGGCGGCATGCGCCAGCGGGTGATGATCGCCATGGCGCTCGCCAACGATCCACAGCTTCTCATCGCCGACGAACCCACCACCGCCCTTGATGTGACGATCCAGGCGCAGATCCTCACTCTCGTCCGTCGCCTACAGGAGGACACGGGCACGGCCATGATCCTCATTACCCATGATCTCGGCGTGGTGGCGGAAGTGGCCGACGAGGTAGCGGTTATGTATGCCGGCCATGTGGTGGAGAGCGGGCCTGTGGAAGCAATCTTCGAGGACCCACAGCATCCCTACACAATCGGTCTTATGGGCTCCGTTCCCTCACTTGGACGCCGGCAAGGGCGTCTTGCCACGATCCGCGGCACGGTGCCTCCGGCAGAGCTGATGCCGAAGGGCTGCCGCTTCACGCCACGCTGTCCCTTCTCGGATTCCCGTTGCGCAAACGACTTGCCGCCACTTGGCGAGATTAGGCTCGGCCACAAGGCGCGCTGCTGGTACGCGCCCCTCGAACAGAAGCGTGGAGAAGCCTCATGAGCGTGATGCCTTCGAACGACGTCATCCTCGAGAGCGTCGACCTAGTAAAACATTTCGGCGGCGGCGGACTCTTATCAGCGCCCACTATTGTGCGAGCCGTCGACGGGGTATCACTCCGCATTGAACGCGGCGAGACCTTCGCCATCGTGGGCGAGTCCGGTTGCGGGAAGTCTACACTCGGCCGCCTACTCCTGCGCTTGATCGAGCCCACCGGCGGCGACGTGCGCTACGAGGGCCGCTCGATCCTGAAGATCAACAAGAGCGAGTTGCGCAAGCTGCGCCGCGAGTTGCAGATCATCTTCCAGGATCCCTATGCCTCCCTTAACCCGCGCATGAATGTCGGCGACATCATCGCCGAACCGATCTGGCTGCACGGTCTTGCGTCTGGCAAGGAAAAACGAGATCGCGTGGCGGAACTCATGCGCACCGTCGGTCTGTTGCCGAGCCATACGGACCGTTATCCGCATGAATTCTCCGGCGGCCAGCGTCAGCGCATTGGCATCGCGCGGGCACTTGCGGGGGACCCTAAGTTGATCATCGGCGACGAGCCGGTCTCGGCGCTCGACGTGTCGATCCAAGCGCAGATCATTAATCTGCTGGAGGACCTGAAAGACCGCTTCGGCCTGACCCTCGTCATCGTGGCCCATGACCTCGCTGTGATCCGGCACATGAGCGACCGGGTCGCGGTAATGTACCTCGGCGAGATCATGGAACTGTCGGAGACGGACGCTCTCTTCGACAACCCTCTCCACCCCTACACCCAGGCGCTTCTAGCCGCGATCCCTGTTCCGAGTCCGGTCGGTCGCGAGCCGAAGGTGCTTCTGCAGGGCGACGTCCCGAGCCCTTCGGCACCCCCACCAGGCTGCCGGTTTCACACCCGCTGCCCGCATGTTCAAGCGGTCTGCCGCGAGCAGCATCCCGCTCTCGAGGCAGTGCCTGATGGGCGAAGAGTCGCATGCCATTTCTGGCAGGAAATTCAAGGGACAGGCGCTGGTTCCATCAGCGCGCCACCACCGAGCCCCGCACTCACTAAGCGGCTGGCGCTTTACAATACTTGGCGTGAACGGCAGGACAAGCCCGTCGCGACGAGCCCCTGATCCAGATGAAGACCTTGGAGGACGAGAGAATGAGAAAGTTGCCCTTGATAGCCCTCACCGCTGGGCTCCTGATGAGCACTGGGGTCACAGCCCAAACCCTGCGCATCGGCCTAAACGAAGATCCCGACGTGCTCGATCCACATCGCGCGCGCACCTTCGTCGGTCGCATCGTGTTCACCTCGCTTTGCAATAAGCTCGTGGATATCACGCCGGACCTTAAATTCACGCCTGAACTCGCCACGGAATGGAGCTGGAGCGACGACGGCAAAGCGCTCACTTTCAAGCTGCGTCCGGGCGTGACCTTCCACGACGGCGAGAAGCTAGATGCGGCCGCTGTAAAGACCAATATCGAACGCGCTCGCACGTTACCGGACAGCTTGCGCAAGAGCGAGCTAACCTCGGTCGAGAGCGTGGACGCCCTCGACGATATGACGGTGAAGATCAACCTGTCGCGACCGGATGCGACTCTGCTCTCCCAGCTCTCCGACCGCGCCGGTATGATCATGTCGCCGAAGGCACTTGCCAATGCCGATTTTGGGCAAAAGCCCGTCTGCTCAGGTCCCTTCAAGTTCGTCGAGCGCGTGCAGAACGACCGTATAGTGCTGGAGCGCTTCAAGGAGCACTGGGATGCGAAGAACTACAATTTCGATCGTATCGTGTTCCAGCCCATCCCGGATACGACCGTGCGCCTTGCCAATGTTCGCTCTGGTAATCTTGATATCTTGGAGCGTCTCGCGCCCAGTGATGTGCCTGCGGTTAAGAGCGACGCAAAGCTCACCTTCGCGCCTGTCTCCGGCATTGGCTATCAGGGACTGACCATCAACACGAATAATAGCGATCGCGCCAAGTCGCCGCTCGGGCAGGACAAGCGGGTGCGCCAAGCGCTTGAGCTTGCCATCGACCGCGACGTGATCAACGAAGTGGTCGGTCAGGGCATCTTCCCGCCGGCAGGCCAACCCTTCCCGGAAGCTAGCCCGTACAACGAGAAGAAGTTCGCTGCCAACAAGCGAAACGTAGAGAAGGCCAAGCAACTGCTGAAGGAGGCCGGCGTCGACAGGGTGAAGTTCGAACTCACCTTTGGCACCAGCACCACGACTCAGCAGATCTCTGAGATCATCCAAGCCATGGCTGCAGAAGCCGGCTTTGACATCTCGCTGCGTGCGACAGAATTCGCCGCGATGCAGAAAGAAGCTCAAGCAGGCAATTTTCAGGTTAATGCGATCGGCTGGTCGGGCCGTGTCGACCCAGACGGCAACATCCACCCCTTCGTCAGCTGCAAGGGAGGGCTGAACGACGGAAAGTACTGCAACGCGGAGGTGGACAAGCTCTTGAACGAGGCACGGATTATCAATGACGAGACTAAGCGCAAGCAGCTCTACAATTCCGCGCAAGCAATCCTGAAGGACGAGCTGCCAATCATCTACTTGTATTATCAACCCTGGCCATTCGTTCACACGAAAAAGCTCGAAGGCTTCAAGCCATATCCGGATGGCATGATCCGTCTGAAAGGGGTAAAGCTCGCCTCCTGATTAACTGATGATCGGCGGGCTAGGCAAAGAACCGGGCCCGCTATCTCCTCTACTCACGGGAGACTTGCACCAATGCTCCGCTATATCGGACGACGTATTCTAATCGCGATTCCGACATTGGTCATCGTATCAGTCCTGGTCTTCGCTCTGCAGAAGCTCCTGCCGGGTGATCCAGTCCTCACCATGGCAGGTGAGGAGCGCGACCCACAGGTGCTCGAGTATCTTCGCGAGAGATACCGGCTCAACGACCCGCTCCCGGTTCAGTACTTGGCTTGGATCAGCGCAGCAGTCACAGGCAATCTTGGCATCTCTCTGAGGACGGATATTCCCGTCCTGGAGCTTATTCTCGGCAAGCTCCCAGTGACTATCGAGCTCGCCATCATGGCCATGATCGTAGCGTTCGCTATTGGCATTCCTGCCGGTATTATCTCGGCGGTTAAGAAGGGAACGACTGTTGATTATGCGGCCAACGTGATTGCGTTGTCCGGTCTCTCCATTCCTAATTTCTGGCTTGGGATCATGCTCATTATGCTGATCTCGGTGCGCTGGCAGCTTCTACCTGCCTCTGGCTTCGTGCCACCGAGCGAAGACCTGTGGCTCAACATTAAGACGATGCTCATGCCGGCTTTCGTGCTCGGCACTGGGCTCGCCGCTAGCCTCATGCGCCATACTCGCAGCGCTATGCTTGGCGTGCTGCGATCAGACTATATCCGTACTGCCCGTGCGAAAGGGTTGCTGTCAAGAAAGGTCATCCTGAAGCACGCGCTGCGCAATGCGCTTGTTCCCATTGTCACGCTCTCAACCCTGCTCTTTGGGGAATTGCTTGCAGGCGCGGTCTTGACCGAGCAGATTTTCACCATCCCAGGTTTTGGCAAACTGATTGTCGACGCGGTATTCAACCGCGACTATGCGGTGGTGCAGGGTGTGGTTCTTTGCACAGCGGTCGGCTTTATCTTCATGAATCTCTTAGCCGATGTCCTTTATGTTCTCGTCAATCCTCGCTTGAGGCACGCCACATGAGCGCCACCGCCGTTGTCGCTGACGATCTCGCGCTCCCCAAGAAGCGCAATCGAGTTCTCGCCAAGCTCCTGAAGAACAAAAGCGCTGTCCTCGGCTGCGCCATCGTCTTATTTTTCGTACTCGCCGCGATCATCGGTCCGTACCTCGCCCCATTCGATCCGATCAAACCGAGCTTCACGAGTATCCGGAAGGCGCCGTCAGCCCTATTCTGGTTCGGCACCGACGAGCTAGGTCGTGATATGTTCTCACGTATGCTGTGGGGTGCGCGCGCATCGATTTTGGCCGGCGTAGTCTCGGTGTTCATTGCCGTCGTGCTCGGCGTGCCATTTGGTCTCGTTGCCGGTTACTTCGGAGGCTGGATCGATGCGGTCATCTCGCGGGCGACGGACGCCATGCTAGCGATCCCGTTCCTGATCTTCGCCATTGCGCTTGCGGCGTTCCTCGGTCCAAGCCTCACCAATGCGATGATCGCTATCGGCCTTTCGGCCATGCCGATCTTTATTCGCCTTACGCGCGGCCAAGTGCTCACCGTCAAGGCAGAGGATTATGTTGAGGGTGCGCGGGCCATCGGCCTGCCCGATTTCTGGATCTTGGTACGGTACGTGCTGCCTAACGTGCTGCCGCCGATCCTAGTCCAAGGTACGCTCACCATCGCCACAGCCATAATCGCAGAGGCAAGCCTGTCGTTCCTCGGCCTCGGCCAGCAGCCGCCGAACCCCTCCTGGGGCTCGATGCTCAACACGGCCAAGAACTTCATGGACCAAGCGCCTTGGATGTCTGTTTTCCCGGGCACAGCCATCTTCCTAATCGTGCTCGGATTCAACCTTCTCGGCGACGGTATGCGAGATGCGCTCGATCCGCGCGAACAGTAAGAAACCTTAACCGCGGATAAACGCCCATGTTCACCACCCGGCCTGAGATTCTCGGCACCTTCGGCATCGTCACCTCGACCCATTGGCTGGCCTCGGCGGCCGGCATGGCGATGCTGGAGCGGGGCGGCAACGCCTTCGACGCCTGCGTCGCCTCCGCCTTCGTGCTGCAGGTGGTCGAGCCGCATCTGGTC
>DATHAU010000774.1:0-1745 GCA_035296545.1 Microvirga sp. | reverse complement strand
GGCTCGCGCAGGGGACCTCGACCTGCCCCAATCCCTTCTCGCCCGCGCCGACGAGGTGATCGAGTGAGGACGCGCGAGGGGAGGTGTTGCAACAGGATTGAAGTGTCTCGGCGGCCTGCACGGTAGAAGTGTCACAGGTTGCTGACCTGCTTGCCGAGGGCGGCAGGATTAGCTTCTGCAACCCGGCATTCGATCAGCCGATCCACGAGGCTCTTGCGCCCGGGCGACTTGCGTCCAGTGCGTTGGTAGCCCGCCTTCTCGCTGTTCGTTTTCACCCGCGGCGGCCGCTCCTGGTCTTGCCGTTCCTTGACGTAGGCCAGCACCTCACCCAGCCGCTTGTTGTCCACGATGGCCGCGTGGGTGACGCGCTGGTCCTTGTCGAAAACCCGGTAGGGCAAAGACAAACCCTTCCAGCGCACCTCGAAACGGCCATCGGGGAAGCTGTAGGTGTCGACATAGCAGCCCGCGAGACCACGCGTGAGGTCGCTCGCCTCGAGGATGATGCGCTGGCGCTGATACGAGAAGGCCAGCTGCTGACCCACATAGCGCTGCTCGCGCCAGCTGAGCACGTCCGCAAGCCGGCTTGGCGGCAGGTTGAGGGCGCGATGACCGTCCTTGGAGCTAAGGGTGGGTGTCGCGAAGCGTGCGTTGAACCGTGCCATGAAGCCGGGCAGGAAGCGGTTGCCCGCCTCCGGGTCCGCAAGGCCTGCCAGACGCAGCTCCTTGACGAGCCGGTCCTGAAGAGTGCGGTTCACGCGCTCCACCCGTCCCTTGGCCTGGCTCGTGTTGGCGCACAGGATCTCGATGTTGAGTTCAGCCAGGGCTCGGCCGAACTGGGTCATGCCCTGGCCGCCCTTCGCCTCCGTCCTGGCGACCCGGAACACCGAGTGCTTGTCGGAGTAGAAGGCCACGGGCCGGCCATGGGCCTCAAGGTAGCCCTGGAGAGCTTCGAAGTACGAGAAGGCGCTCTCGGATGCGACAAAGCGCAACTGCATCAGTCGGCCTGTCGCGTCGTCGATGAAGACCAGAAGCGTGCAGGGCGCGGCGCGATCCTCAAACCAGCGATGCTCGCTGCCGTCGATCTGCACCAACTCGCCCAGACGCTCGCGCCGCAGCCGCGGCTGGTGCAGTTGCCTGCGCTGCTTGCGGGAGTGCCAAAGGCCGGCGCTGATCATCCACTGGCGCAGCGTCTCTCGGGAGACCGTCAAGCCATGGCGCTCGCGCAGCATCTCGGCCGCGAGCGTCGGGCCGAAGTCGGCATAGCTTTCTCGAACATGCCCGAGGGCCAGCTCGCGCAGGCCGTCACTCAGGGCTCGCTTCGACCGCCGCCCCCGTGCTCTGTGGCGCAGGGCCATGGCGCCGGATCGGTAGAGGGTCAGAAGGCGATGGACCTGCCGGCGGCTCAAGCCCAGCACCGCCGCCGCGCTCACAACACTCATACGGCCGGCGACCACCCCTGACAGCACTTCGAAGCGCTGGAGTTCGCGCTCGCTCATCAACACCCATCCCAAGCCGGCCTCCCATGGTCCTGCGCAGACCGGGGGAGTGTGACAATCCTACTTCGCCAGACCGGGACATTCTAACTCGGCGCCTGCAGAGCCCTCCTCCCGTAAGGGCAATTATGGAAACGTCCTCGTCACGCCCGCTTGGGCTGGAGTAGGATAGGCCACACGGTCCCGACGGGGTGATCGAATGAGACGGTTCGTCTCGATCCTGGTTGCCTTTCTGCTCAACCTCCCGCTGGC
>DATHAU010000773.1:0-9368 GCA_035296545.1 Microvirga sp. | reverse complement strand
GGGCCAAGGATAGGAGATGCCCATTCCTCCGGCGAATGCTTGCTCCGGCTTGCAGGTGCGGAGGTTGCGCCGTTTCGCGAGGCGGCGAAGGCCAGATTTCTATCCTGGGGATGCTCCGCAGCGGGCGCCGCGGAGGATGGTCGATGGGCAGGCCGGAGAACTCGCCGTTCGTGCGAGGGAACCCGGGCATGGGGCGCCAGGGGTCTCCTAGAGGGCCTTGGCGAACTTCCGGCGCTGCCGGGCCTGCCGCTCGGCGCGCTTCATGAGCCAGTCGAGGATGTTGTGGTCGACCACGAAGCCGGTTTCCGCATCTTCCAGGCGCACGATCCGGTCGACCCGGAAGCCGCGATAGCCGTCATCCGACAGGTCGATGCCGCCGAGCAGCATCTTGCCCGGCCCGACCTTCAGCTCGCGCGCCACCAACCAGCGCCGGCTCGGGTTGCCGGCCTGGTCGATATAGTCGATCTCGAGCGCGCCCTCGAAGGGATACACATGCCACGCACCCTCGACACGCTCCTCGGCGGGCGCATTCCGGGCCGGCTTCAAAAGGGATGTTGCAAGAGTGTTCATCATGAGGTTGATATGGGAATTCACCCTTTGTTCTTCAAGGGTTTCGGGGCGGGAAAAATCGCCCTAACTTGCGGAAAGAGAAGGATTTTCCGTTTCAGATGACGCGTCCGGAAATGCCGCTCCCGGCCCATGGGTTCGACCCGCGTCCCGGTGGTCGGAACGCCCGACATCCGCTTCGCTCCTCGCAGGTCAGAATGCACAGGCTTCGATCCATTCCAGGCCTCCCTGAGGCGGGCTTATGCTGGCGCAAGTCAGCGCGACGGGCTCTCCTCCCCACCCATCTCAGATGGGCTTTACTGGCGCAAGTTGGCGCTGACCTAGCTCTCCTCCCCCTTGTGGGGAGGAGGTGGAGGTGGGGGTGTGAGCACCGGACCTTCATAGGCTATCGCTCACACCCCCGCCCTGGCCCTCCCCACAAGGGGGAGGGAAGAGGCTCGCGTGTCATCCCGGGGCCGCGCAGCGGAGCCCGGGATCCATAACCGCTGACGAGGCAGAAGGAAGCGCAGACGGTCCCGCCATTCCTCCCACCGTCGTGGTTATGGATCCCCGCCTGCGCGGGGATGACAGGCGAGGGTGTCGCCACGGGTGAGGGGCAGGGCCGGGGTCTCTCAAGGAGTCGCGCGCGGGATGGCTGTGGCCTCCTGCCCGGGGCGGAACTCCCGCCCGACGCTTCGCGCTCCGCCAGGGCCGCGAAGCCAGAGCCGTCCCGCGCTTCCTTCAGCCTAAGCCGAGATAAAGCCAGGACCAGCCGGCAGCCGCTCGCCCCCGCAAGGGGGAGGGAGCGCCCTTGCGCAGACTGATTTCCAGCCTTCCGCCTTGACTTCCCGGGCCTCCCATGGATGGTGCGCTTCAAAATCGAACCAGCAGGCTATCGCCCATGTCCGCCCCCTTGCACCGTTACCGTTCCCACACCTGCGGCGCGCTCCGCGAAGCCGATGTCGGCGGGGTCACCCGCCTGTCGGGCTGGTGCCACCGCATCCGCGACCATGGCGGCGTGCTGTTCATCGACCTGCGCGACCATTACGGCATGACCCAATGCGTGATCGATCCGGATTCGCCCGCCTTCGGGCAGGCCGAGGCCGTGCGGTCGGAATGGGTGGTGCGGGTGGACGGCAAGGTGCGCAAGCGCCCGGCCGGCACCGAGAACCCGGAGCTGCCCACGGGCACGGTGGAGGTCTACATCACCGACATGGAGGTGCTGGGCCCGGCGGCCGAGCTGCCGATGCCCGTGTTCGGCGACCAGGACTACCCGGAGGAGACCCGCCTCAAGTACCGCTTCCTCGACCTGCGCCGGGAGAAGCTGCACGCCAACATCATGAAGCGCGGCGCGATCATCGATGCCCTGCGCCGCCGCATGAAGGAAAGCGGATTCTTCGAGTTCACCACGCCGATCCTCACGGCCTCCTCGCCGGAGGGCGCGCGGGACTTCCTGGTGCCCTCGCGCATCCATCCGGGCAAGTTCTACGCCCTGCCGCAGGCCCCGCAGCAGTTCAAGCAGCTGATCATGATCTCCGGCTTCGACCGGTACTTCCAGATCGCGCCGTGCTTTCGCGACGAGGACCCCCGCGCCGACCGCCTGCCGGGGGAATTCTACCAGCTCGACGTGGAGATGAGCTTCGTCACCCAGGAGGACGTGTTCCAGACCATGGAGCCGGTGATCCGCGACACCTTCAAGGAATTCGCCGAAGGCAAGCCGGTCACGGACGTGTTCCCGCGCATTCCTTTCGCGGAGGCGATGCTGAAATACGGCTCCGACAAGCCGGACCTGCGCAACCCGCTCGTCATCGCCGACGTGTCGGAGGTGTTCGAGCGCGAGGACGTGACCTTCAACGCGTTCAAGAACGTCATCCGGTCCGGCGGCGTGGTGCGGGCGATCCCGGCCACGGGCGCAGCCTCGCAGCCGCGCTCGTTCTTCGACAAGCTCAACGACTGGGCCCGCACGGAAGGCGCGCCCGGCCTCGGCTACATCGTGTTCGAGGAGGAGGGCGGGCAGATCGCCGGCAAGGGCCCCATCGCCAAGTTCATCCCGGAGGCCGCCCAAGCGGCGATCCGCGAGAAGGCCGGCATCAAGGCGGGCGACGCGGTGTTTTTCTCCGCGGGCGTCGCCGACAAGGCGGCCTCTCTCGCCGGCAAGGCGCGCCTGCGCATCGGCGACGAGCTGGGGCTCGGCGACAAGGACCAGTTCGCGTTCTGCTGGATCGTCGACTTCCCGCAATACGAGTGGAACGAGGACGAGAAGAAGATCGATTTCTCCCACAACCCGTTCTCCATGGCCAACATGGACCACGACGCATTCATGGCCCTCGATCCGAACGACAGGGACAGGATCCTCGGGATCACGGCCTTCCAGTACGACATGGTGTGCAACGGCTACGAGATGGCCTCGGGCTCCATCCGCAACCATCGTCCCGACCGGATGGTGAAGGCGTTCGAGATCGCCGGCTACGGCGAGAAGGAGGTCATGGAGCGGTTCGGCGGCATGTACCGCGCCTTCCAGTACGGCGCGCCGCCCCACGGCGGCATGGCGGCGGGGGTGGATCGGGTGGTCATGCTGCTCTGCGGCGCGCAGAACCTGCGCGAGATCACCATCTTCCCCATGAACCAGAAGGCGGAAGACCTGCTCCTCGGCGCGCCCTCCGACGTGACGCCCAAGCAGCTGCGCGAGCTGCATATCCGGCTGAACGTCCAGGAGAAATGAGCCCCGTGACGGCCATCGTCGTGGCCTTCGACAGCGCCCATGCGCTGCCGGAGTACCTCGGCGCATTGGCGGCCGACGGGGTGCCGGCGCTGGTCGTGGACAATGCCTCCACGGACGGCACCGCGGCTCTGGCCGAAGGGCAGGGGGCCAGGGTCATCCGCAACCCCCGCAACGAGGGCTACGGCCGCGCCAACAACATCGGCGCGCGCGCCGCCGGCACCGAGTTCCTGCTCGTGGTCAACCCGGACTGCACCGTCGAGAAGGGCGCGGTCGCGGCCCTGGTCGAGGCGGCGCGGCGCTATCCGGACGCCGGCCTCTTCGCGCCGAAGATCGTAGAGCCCAGCGGGCGGGTTTTCTACCAGCCGCGCTCCCTGCTCTCCCCGTATCTGCATAACCCGCAGGGGCGGCTCGTCCTGCCGGAGGGCGAGGCCTGCGCGCCGTTTTTCTCCGGCGCGTGCTTCCTCATCCGCCGCGACCTTTTTCTGCGGCTTGGCGGCTTCGACGAAAACATCTTCCTGTTCTACGAGGACGACGACCTCTGCCGCCGGGTGGCGGATGCGGGCCACGCGTTGATCTACGTGCCGCAGGCGATGGTTCGCCATGGTCGCGGCCGGTCGAGCCAACCGAAGCGGGGACGCATCTTCACCTCCCGCTGGCACCAGGCCTGGTCGCGGGCCTATGTGAGCCGCAAGTACGGCCTGCCCGATCCGGCCCCCGGCATGTTGGCCGCCAATGCCCTGAAGGCGGCTGCCGCCGTCCTGACGTTCAGGCGCAGTCTCATGGAGCGCTACGGCGGCTCGGCGGCGGGAGCCTGGGGCTTCCTGGCCGGACGGCAGGCGCTCCGGCGCGAGGGGTTGTCATGAGGGCGCCGGCGCTTCTCGTCGGCGCTTCCACGGTCTCCGCCGCCATGGGGCGGGAGGGCAACAGTTTCACCCTGATCCGGCTGGCCCTGGCCTTGGCCGTGGTGATCTCCCACGCCTTCAGCGTGACCACGGGCCGGGTGGCGGACGAACCGCTCGCGGGACTGACGGGCTTCACCCTCGGCGAGCATGCGGTGAACGGATTCTTCGCGATCTCGGGCTTCCTCGTCACCATGAGCTTCGACCGGCGCGGCTGGCGGGACTTCGCGATCTCCCGCGCACTTCGCATCGCGCCCGGCCTGGTCGCCGCGACCCTGGCGGTCGCGCTCCTGCTGGGCAGCCTGCTGACGACCCTGTCGCCGACGGATTACTGGGGAAGCCCCGAGCTGCGCCGCTTCATCGGCGCGACCCTGACCACCTTCAAGAGCAACATCGCCCTTCCGGGGGTGTTCGCCGACAATCCCTTCAGGTTCCCCATGGGGACCGTGTGGACGCTCAAATACGAAATCCTCTGCTACGCCGGCGTGCTGGCGTTGGGCCTCGCCGGCCTCCTGCGCTCGCGGGTTTTCGCCCTCGCGCTCGTGGCCGGGCTGGCCCTCGCCCTGGCGGGGCTCGATCTCCTCCGGCCCGAGCCCCCCAAGGGCC
Source organism: Microvirga sp. (assembly GCA_035296545.1). GTDB lineage: Bacteria > Pseudomonadota > Alphaproteobacteria > Rhizobiales > Beijerinckiaceae > Microvirga. Next base: position 4,595 of record DATHAU010000773.1, on the reverse strand, counting down.
TTGAGACCGCCATCAGGCTGCCGCTGATCTTCGCCATGGGCGGCGCGCTCTACGTATGGCGCAGCCGCGCCCGCCTCTCGGGCGTGCTGGCGCTGGCGCTGGCCATCGCCGCCGGGCTTGCCGGGGGCACGTTCCTCTACAAGACGCTGCTTTTTACCGCCTCGGCCTATGGGGTGATCTGGCTCGCCCTGTCGCCCGCGCTCACGCGCTTTGCCGTCGAGCCCAGGGCCGATCTGTCCTACGGCGCCTACCTGTATGGCTGGCCCGTCCAGCAGAGCCTGCACGCGCTCTGGCCCGGCGCGTCCGCCGCCGCGCTGCTGGTTCCGGCGCTCGCCATCACGCTCGCGGTTGCGGCCCTGTCCTGGTTCCTGATCGAGAAGCCGGCCCTCGGCCTGAAGGCGAGGGCCCTGGGGCGGCGGACCCTCAAGACGATCGAGCCTGCAGCACCTTGACGGCGGCGACCAGCTCCCGGACGCGGTCGCTCTGCAGGAGCGGGATCAGGGTGGCGATCCGCTCGGGCGGCAGATCCCACCACCTCGCATCGAGCAGGGCCGCGACGGTAGCCTCGTCGAAGCGATGCCGGATGACCCTGGCGGGATTCCCGCCCACGATGGCGTAGGGCGGCACGTCCTTCGTCACCACCGCATGGGCGGCCACCACGGCCCCGTGCCCGATGGTGACGCCCGACAGGATGATGGCCCCCGAGCCGAGCCAGACGTCGTGCCCGATGGTCACGTCCCCGCGGGAGGCGTGGTAAGCGCCCGTTTCCGGAGCCAGGGGCCAGAGGTCGCGCAGGGCCGAGAAGGGATAGGTCGTGCCCCAATCGGTGCGGTGATTGCCCCCGAGCAGGATTTCCACCTTGTCGGCGATGGAGCAGTAGCGCCCGATGGTCAGCTTTTTCCCGGATTCGGGAAAGCGCACCTTGGGGCGGCCATAGGAAAACTCGCCGATGTCGTAGCCGTACCGGCCCGCCGCCCCCGCAAGATGAAGGCGGGTCTGGTTGTGCGGATTGCGCCAGTTCCTCAGGCGGTGCCGGAGGTTCATCGGCCGTCCCTCGCCGCAGGAGAAGAGCATTGACGGCAGAGGGTTAAGATGCGCACAAGAATCCTCGGAAGATGAACGTGACGGCTGGTGCAGGGAGCGTCGGGGATGGCTGACAACATCTCGCAGGATCTGAAAGCGGGAGCGATGTTCTACCATCGTTACCCCCGTCCCGGAAAGCTTGAGATCCAGCCCACCAAGCCCCTCGGCAACCAGCGCGACCTGGCGCTCGCCTATACGCCGGGCGTCGCCGCACCCTGCGAGGCCATCGCGGCCGATCCGGCGGAGGCCGCCAACTTCACCTCCCGCCAGAACCTGGTCGCCGTGATCACCAACGGCACGGCCGTTCTGGGGCTCGGCGACATCGGCCCGCTCGCCTCCAAGCCCGTGATGGAGGGAAAGGCGGTCCTGTTCAAGAAGTTCTCGGGCATCGACGTGTTCGACATCGAGGTGGCCGAGAAGAACGTGGACAAGCTCGTCGAGGTGATCGCCGCGCTGGAGCCGACCTTCGGCGGCATCAACCTGGAGGACATCAAGGCGCCCGAATGCTTCGAGGTGGAGGAGCGCCTCAAGGCCCGCATGAGCATTCCGGTCTTCCACGACGACCAGCACGGCACGGCGATCATCGTGGGCGCTGCCGTCACCAACGCCCTGGAGCTTGCGGGCAAGCGCATGGACGAGGTGAAGATCGTCACCTCGGGGGCGGGGGCCGCGGCGCTGGCCTGCCTCAACCTCCTGGTGTCGCTGGGCGCCCGGCGCGAGAACATCTGGATCACCGATATCGAAGGGGTCGTCTACGAGGGCCGCGAGAAGCTCATGGACCGGTGGAAGTCGGTCTATGCGCAGCCGACCGACGCCCGCACCCTTGCCGACGTGATCCCCGATGCGGACGTGTTCCTCGGCCTGTCGGCGGGCGGCATCCTCAAGCCCGAACTCCTCGCCATGATGGCTCCCCGTCCGCTGATCATGGCCCTGGCCAATCCCTACCCTGAGATCATGCCGGAGGATGCGGAGACTGCCAGGCCCGACGCCATGATCTGCACGGGCCGCTCGGACTACCCGAACCAGGTCAACAACGTCCTGTGCTTTCCCTACATCTTCCGCGGGGCCCTGGACGTGGCGGCGACCACCATTAACGAGGAGATGAAGGCCGCCGCCGTGAAGGCGATCGCCAGCCTTGCCCGGGAGGCTCCCTCCGAGGTGGTGGCGCGCGCCTATGGCGGCGAGGCGCATCCCTTCGGGCGCAACTCGCTCATTCCGAGCCCCTTCGACCCGCGCCTGATCCTGCGCATCGCCCCCGCCGTGGCGAAGGCCGCCATGGATTCCGGCGTCGCCATGCGGCCCCTGGAGGACCTTGCGGCCTATGCGGAATCCCTGGGCCGCTTCGTCTTCCGCTCCGGCTTCATCATGAAGCCGCTCTTCTCCCAGGCGAAGGACAACCCGAAGCGGGTGATCTACGCCGAGGGGGAGGACGAGCGCGTGCTTCGCGCGGTGCAGGTCATCGTCGAGGAGGGCATCGCCAAGCCCATCCTCATTGGCCGCCCCAACGTGGTGGAGAGCCGGATGAAGCGCTTCGGCCTGTCCATGACCATCGGCGAGCATTTCGAGCTGGTGAACCCGGAGGACGACCCGCGCTACCGCGACTACGTGACGACCTATGTGGAGACCGCGGGCCGCAAGGGCATCACGCCGGATGCGGCCAAGACCCTGGTGCGCACCAACTCCACCGTCATCGGCGCGCTGGCCGTGAGGCGGGGGGATGCGGACGCGCTCATCTGCGGCCTGGAAGGGCGCTTCCAGTCCCGCCTGAAGAACATCAGGGACATCATCGGCCTGGCGCCGGGCGTGAACGAGATGGCGGCCCTGTCCCTGGTGATCACGTCCAAGGGCGCGTATTTCCTGGCTGACACGCACGTGCAGTTCGATCCGAGCTCCGAGGAGATCGCCGACATGGCGATCGCCTGCGCGAGCCACGTGCGCCGCTTCGGCATGGAGCCGAAGATCGCGCTCCTCTCCCATTCCGATTTCGGTTCGTCCGACACCCGCTCGGCCGTTAAGATGCGCAAGGCCCTCGCCTGCATCAACGCGCGCGCGCCGGACCTGGAGGTGGACGGCGAGATGCAGGCGGATTCGGCCCTGTCGGAGATGATCCGCGAGCGGGTCTACCCGGATTCGCGACTGACCGGCGAGGCGAACGTGCTGATCATGCCGAATCTCGACGCAGCGAACATCGCCTTCCAGTTCACCAAGATCCTGGCGGATTCGCTGCCCGTCGGGCCCATCCTCATCGGCCCGGCCAAGCCCGCCCATATCCTCACGCCGTCCGTGACGGCCCGCGGCATCGTGAACATCACGGCCATCGCCGTGGTGGAGGCGCAGGCCGCCCAGCAGGATCAGCCGACGCTCATCTGAACGATGAAGGCCGCCATGCGCCTGCCGCTCCGGGGCCGTGCGGCCCCGGAGCGGCGAAGGCTCACTCCGCCTTTGCGGTGATGTTCAGCTTCGGCAGGATGTCCTTCGGGTCCGACGCCAGCATCAGGTCCATCACGCCGAAGCCCGAAGGATTCTTGGGCTGCGCGTTGATCGTGAGCTTGCCGGGCTGGGCGATGAAGCGCGAGACCGCTTGGCCCAGGGTCCTGGCCTGTTCCGAATCCCCGATCAGGGACGCGATGACCGTGGGCGCGGCGCCCGCATAGATCCGCCGCAGGGAATCCGGCGACGTCTTCTGCTCCTTGGCGGCCTTGGCCAGATAGCGGGACAGGAGCCCCTTGTCCTCGATCACCAGATCGACCGACTTGGCCTTTGCGCCCACGGCGGCCGCAAGCGCGGTGCCATTGTCGGCGCTGAACAGATCCCTGGTGGCGTTGCCGATGAGGCCCGTCAGGGAGACGCGGCCCATGTCCAGGGCCTGCACGGAGGCCTCCTTGAGGGCGATTTCGTTGGCGGCTTCATTCCAGGTTGCAGCAATGAGCGAGGACGCATCGACCGTCGTGTAGCCGAGACCGGCGATCTCCTTGACCAAAGGCTCGTCGCTGTTCTGAGGAAGCTTGAACGCGACGTTGCTCTGCTCGACCCGGATATTGGTGGGGATCCCGTTCACGGGCTTGTCGGCCGTCACGGCGTAATCCCTGATGGTGAAGCGGACGCGCTCGGGCTTATCGCCTGTTGCCTTGTCGTCGAGAACGTCCAGGTCCATCCCTGAAATCCGCAGGGTGCCAAGGGTCGGGATCAGGCTGCGGATGGTGGCCTGATCGAACTGGTCGGGGGTCTTGCCCTGGAGGCCCTTGAGCCCTTCCAGGGTGGGCGCGATGGAAAAGCCCGTCAGGCTGACGGCGGCGATCTTCACCCGGTTGTCCTTGCCGCTGAAATCCATCCCCTCCCACCGAAAGTCGGCGGGCTGCGACCCCGTGCCGCCGGTATAGGCGATGCGGCCGATGCGGCCGGACGAGTCCTTCCCGTTGGGCTTGATCTCGATACCCGTCGCCTCAATGAGGCCGATGTCGAACGCGCCCACAAGATCCGTATACAGAGCCACAAATCGGCGGATCTCGTCT
>DATHAU010000772.1:0-16324 GCA_035296545.1 Microvirga sp. | reverse complement strand
ACCAGCGTGGCGGCCGTGACGCTCACGGTCATGACGCTCATTCTCCTGTCGCGCAACGTTTCTCTCACGCTGGCGGCCTTTTCCGTGGCGCCATTCATGATCTGGAGCAACTGGCGCTTTGGCCGCCGCATCCACGAGCGGGCTTTGGCGTCAAAGCAGATCGATGCCGATCTCACCAGCTTCATCCAGCAGGCAATGGTCCGAGTGCCCCTGGCCCAGACGTACCGGCGCGAGACGGATGAGTTTCGCGGTTTTCGCCGAGCGGTGGGACGCAGCGTCCGCGCCCTGCTGCGCCTGAACGTCCAGGAGGCACTCTATCCCCTCGTCCGGGACAGCATCCTGGCTGTGGGAGGGGCAATCATCCTCGGCTATGGTGGCTATCTTGTGTACCGCGATCAGATCCTGTCTCCGGTCGAGGGCGGGATGACGGTGGGTCTGCTCCTGGTGTTCATGGACTACATCCGTAAGCTGTGGGAGCCAATGAAGTGGCTCACCGAGTTCTTCGCCAAGGTCCGGATTCATGAGGCGGCAGCCCGGCGGGTATTTCGCATCCTCGACATGCCGGAGGCGATCACCGAGGCTCCTGACGCCGAAAGCCTTGCTGTCTGCTCGCGGTCACTGGTGCTGGACCACGTTGGCTTTGAGTATCGGCCCGGTCACCCCGTTTTGCGTGATCTGTGCGCCGAGATCCAACCGGGCGAGATGGTGGCGTTTGTCGGCCCGAGCGGCTCAGGCAAGAGCACACTTCTGGCGCTGATGTTGCGGCTCTACGATCCAACCACAGGGGCTCTGCGCCTGGACAGCGTCGATCTCCGTGCGGCTCGGCTGGCGGATGCCCGGGCTCATATGGCGCTTGTGGCTCAGGACAGCCTCATGCTTCCAGCCAGCATTGCCGCCAACATTGCCTATGGGCGCCCCGGTGCGAGCCGATGTGAGATCGAGCGGGCGGCTGAACTGGCCGGGGCAGATGCCTTCATCCGAGACCTGCCAGACGGCTATGAGACCCTCTTGGCCGAGGGCGGGCAGAACCTCTCGGGTGGTCAGCGCCAGCGGGTTGCCATAGCACGGGCTCTGCTGACCCGAGCGCCGTTACTGATCCTGGATGAGCCCACAAGCGCGCTTGATCCGCACCACGAGCACCTTCTGCTGGAGACGATGCGCGCCCTCAAAGGCGGGCGCACGATTGTGCTTGTGACCCATCGGCTGGAGAGCGTCACGGCCTGCGATCAGGTCTTCGTGATGGAGGCCGGCCGCATTGTCGAGCGGGGCACCCATTGGGAGCTTCTCAACAGAGATGGCCAGTGCGCCCGGATGTGGTCAACGGCGGCCACACACTCTCGCGCACAAGGGGCAGTCGAGCCTCACCGGTCTGCACCGCACCGGCTTTCGGATCTGCGGGAGGGGACCTCGTTTCAACCCGCTGCAGGTGACGATACGGGCACTGTTGCACTAACTTCTTGAGGTACAAGGCGTAGCGTGTTTGTTGGCTTGGCGGGCTACTACATCTTGTGGCTTGGCAGGTTTATGCAACAGAGCCCCATAGCCTCAGGGGGTCAGGGTCTTCTGCAACAGGGACGCAATGCGATTGTACCCGCGAGCCTGTGCGAGCTGGAGCGGCGTCGCTCCGCTTCGGTCAGGTATGATGGGATCAGCGCCAGCTTCTACCAGCGCGCGAACCGTCTCAGTGTGGCGAAGCCCGCCATCACCTAAGACGATCGCCTCAATGAGGGCAGTCCAGCCCAGGTTGTTGACGTGGTTGAGCGGGGCGTCGGCCTGGATAAGCTCACGGACAACGACGTGGTGACCGAGATGGGCCGCCGCGATCAGCGCCGTGCCATCATAGACGCTAGTCACAAGCTTTGCGCTTGCGCCGGCATCGAGTAGCGCCCTCAGCGTTGGCACGTCGTTCCTGACGGCCGCGATGGTCACCGCATCATAGCGCTGGTCGTCGAGAAGGCTTGGGCTTGCTCCGAGGGCGATCAGCGCTCCGGCTGCTGCACCATGACCTTGGAACGCTGCTACATGTAGCGGCGTGCGGCCGTTGCTGTCGCGGGCGTTGAGATCAGCACCCGCTTGGGCCAGCTGTCGGATGTCATCCACAGAGTTTTGAGCTGCGGCCGCATGCAGGTCCCGGTAGGCCGACAGCTCCGTTGGTGTAGGAGGGGTTTGCGCATAGGCAGTGCCTCCAGACAAGGCTAAGACGCCGATCAAACCGAGAAGCACCAATGGATTGGTCATGATCTGTCTCCGTCAGGTGCGTTGGCCGGCATCGGTGTCAATGACCGCCGGCAGTTACCTCACTTCTGCCTGAACCTTGGCAGGGCTTGCGTTGACACTCCCTCGATTTAGGATCGTGGTGGCAGCGCTAAGCCGGTGATTTCCAGTGCTCCATTGATGATAGTTTGCGGTCAGTGACAGGCAAAATCCAAATCTGCGACATGCCAGCGGGGAGAGGAGACCTCCACCCAGCCTTGTTCAGGGTCTTCTGCTAATCCGGTCGGGCGTGTTCGGCAGTAGGTAGGACGGCACGGGGTGAGGCTGATAGGGAGCCTCAAGCTGCGCGATCTCCTCAGGGGACAGGCTTAATTCCACAGCAGCCACCGCGTCCTCGATATGCGAAACCCGTGTCGCGCCGATGATTGGGCTTGTGATCCCGTCCTTGTGGAGCAGCCAGGCCATCGCAACCTGAGCCATCGGAACCCCGCGCGCCTTCGCAAGCGCCTCGACTGCAGCGACCACCTCGCGGGAACCACCCTCGGTGTCCTCATACATTGTCTTATTGAAGCGGTCAGTCTGCGAGCGCTTGGTCGCCTCACCCCAGGGTCGTGTCAGTTTTCCCGCCCCAAGAGGTGACCAGGGGATCATCCCGACCCCCTGGTCGCGACAAAGCCCCAGCATCTCCCTCTCCTCCTCACGCATCACAAGGCTGATCTCACTTTGCATCGAGGCAAACCGTGACCAACCCCGTAAGTCGGAGGTGAAAAGCGCTTTTGCAAATTGCCAGGCGAACATTGATGAGGCGCCGATGAAGCGCGCCTTGCCGGCTTTCACCACATCGTCGAGCGCCTCCAGGGTTTCCTCGATCGGCGTTTCGTAGTCCCAGCGGTGGATCTGGTAGAGGTCAACATAGTCGGTGCCGAGCCTCCGCAAGCTGTGGTCGATCTCCGAGATGATGGCTTTACGTCCAAGACCCATTCCATTCGGGCCGGGACGCATGCGATTGTAAACTTTTGTGGCGAGCACGATCTCGTCGCGTCGGGCCATCTCCTTGATCATCCGGCCCGTCAGTTCCTCGCTCGTTCCGTCGGCATAGATATTGGCCGTGTCGATGAAGTTGATCCCGGACTCTAGAGCCTTGCGGAACAAGGGACGTGCTTCGTCATCCTGCAGGATCCAGGGCCGCTTCTCGTCCGGCACGCCAAAGGACATGCATCCGAAGCAGATGCGGCTGACCTCCAGCCCTGTCTTCCCGAGCCTCGTGAACTTCATTGCGCAAATCTCCTACAAGGAACCCGCCAGTCCGGATGGAGTGACGACGGCGTGCGGCACAGCGGCGTACAAGCTGGGCTGAGGCTCACTTGCCTGCTGCGAGGGGCTCCGAAGCCGCCTTCTACTTTCAAGGAGCCAGGGCTAACCACGCCTTGATCTTGGACAGCATGCCACTGCCAGAAACGAACTCGGGAGGATCAGTATTCCGCTCCACAGCATCCAACCTCGTTCTCACCTCCTCGGGCGCAAGCACGTCGGCCTGTCGTCCAATCGCAAGCGCGCCTTCGAGGATCTGGAGACCAGTGCGGAACGGGAGACGGTACCTGATGCGAGAGGCAATGTAGGCTTCGCGCTGCTGCTCAACCTCGGCCGTATCCCGGCAGGCGAGACGGCTCACAAAGGGGAGCAGGTGCGGGCGCTCCTCATCGCTGGCCTCATCGTTCAGCTGCATCGCCAGGGTGCAGATCGGGCGCGAGAAGCAGTCCGGCAGGTCCTGGACCGAACGGACCGGTCGGTAGGGGAAGCCGGCTGCGACAATGGCTGCTTCGTTGATGCAGGTTCCACCGTCTTTGCCGGGAAAGGTGTGCGATCCCCGCTTCAGCTTCCAGTTCAGAATATGATCGAAGCTTTCCATTGTGGTCATCCTCGTGGCGCACCCCACAACAGGAATGGTGATCTTTCCGAACTGTCACTGTCAACCAACAACTATAGCCAAGCTTCAGGTCTGGTGGGTGAAGCCCAGCAAGTCCTTTCAAAGAGGCAAAAGAGAAGCGAAGCAAGTGTCCCGATGCAGCCGATTGAGGCCTCCTGGTCGCTCACTGCCGACCTATTTGCCCTGCTCGACCAAGCAGGATGAGTGGCTTACCGACTGCGGGAAAGGGTAGGGCAGTTTTATACTTTGCTCTCACCTACTATCCTCCAAGTCTCACAAGCCTTATGCCTCACAGCTGAAGCATTGATTTCTCGACAAGCATGGGATTCCTAAACTGAAGGTCGGGGTTTCCGGTCCTCCCGAAACCGTGGCCGTTCTCAGACCTCTAAGGAGGGTGCGGTTACAAGTAGCTCCTCGTGGAGCAAGCGGCTGAACGCTCCTGAGCCCGGCGAGTTGTGCTCATCATCGATGTGAGTGACTGCCTGCCCAATCTCTAATGACCTGCCCCAACCCGGACACAACCCGCGCCAGCCTTTCGTAGTCCACCTTATCCGGGTTATCGGCAGAGCTGTGGTAATGGGGGTAGCGGAAGGGCGCCGTGTCCGTGATCATCAGGGCTGGGATCCCAACCTGCTCGAAGGACCAATGGTCCGACCAGTCGATGCCCGGGATGATCCCTGGCGCGGTTCCCCCGACACTCGGGAAGGGAGCCAAATCCCGGAACGAGCCCACCATCCTGCGCACGAGGGCACGTGAGGAGGTCAGACCCACGAAGGCTATAAAGTTCCCTTTGTTGGGATAGAGCAGGCCTAGGGGCGGTGGGTAGTGCTGGCTGTGCTCCTCATCGCTGTAGAAGCCCAGCGTCTCCAGCGACAGCATCCCGAGCACAGGCTCGCCTGAGGCCTTGAGGCGCCTTGCATAGACAAGGCTGCCCATGAGCTCGGTCTTGAAGAACGGCGGCTCCTCATTGACGAACAAGACGAGGCGGATCCTCAAGGACGACCTTGCTCGCAGATCTGCAAGGAGCCTGGCAAGCTCGATGACGCCAGCCACTCCGGTTCCGTTGTCGTTCGCACCTGGGGCCTGGAAGTAGCTGTCGTAGTGCGCACCCACCACGAGTGTCGCGGGATGCGCTGCGGAGGCAGCCGGCTCAATGACCACTTCGATGTTGCGTACCTCCTGGCCGCCGGCCTGGAAGGGCTGACGGTGGATCTCGTAACCCACCCCCGTGAGCGTACTCTCAATGTAGCGTGCTGCCTGCTCGAGCTCCTGCGGATATTCCACGTTGTGGGGCTTGCTCGCGATTGCCCGCACATGATCCTGCAGCCTTTCAGCAAGTTGGAGTTGGTCAGGCGTAAGCGGGGGGAGCGGGCCTGCATGAGCGCGCCCGGGCACCGACGTCATCCAGAGCACCGCAGCGACAGGCAGACTGATGAGCAGGGCAACAGCCCCGAGGGCCCACAGCATGGGCAATCCTCCCGTATGTCTTATCGGCAAACTCCTTGCTTGCAAGATCGCTGCATTGAGGCTCGCGTCCAGGGCTGGATTCCGGGCGGCATTCGAATGGTCAGCTCCAGAGCGCATATCAGCCAGTTCGCCGGATACAACCTACAGCGCCTTAGATAGAGTTTGCTGTTGCCTTTCCGGGTCACAGCCAGACTGAGAGCCAATGGACATCTTTAACTTTGAGCCAACCCGCGCATACCCATGATCACCGAACATTCGGCTGGTTCCGAGACGTCGCATCGCTGAAAGGGTGGGCTCATGACTAGGACCGTAGCTGGGGCAGCACTTTGCTCCCAAAGGCCTCAATAAAGGCGCTCTGATTGCGCCCGACCTGATGCAGCTGCAGTTCCTGGAAACCCAGCTCAGCAAACTGACTTAGCCATTCCACGTGTTGGTCGAGACTGGAGGAGATCAGGAGCGACTCCCTCATGTCCTCCGGCTTCACGTAACGGGTCGCCGTGTCAAAGTCCTGTGGGGAGCGCAGTTCCCAGTTCACCTCGCCGCCGAGCACATTATAACGCCATTGCTCGTGTGCACCCTGGAGTGCCTCCTCTTCTGTTGGAGCCCAGTTCAAGCCGACCTGCATGAACAGCGGCTTGCCATCGCCGCCGCCGCGACGGAAGGCCTCAACCACCTTCCTGACCTGATCCGGCTCACCGCTGACGGTAAGAAGGCCATCAGCCCAGCTGCCCAGGAACGCCGCCGTCGCCTCCGTCACCGCTGCGCCCAGCAACAATGGCGGTTCCTTCGGCAGCGAGTAGAGTTTGCAGTCCACCAGGGTCACTCTACCATAGTGGGAAACGGTCTCGCCCCGGAGCAGGGCACGAATGATGTCCGCACATTCGCGGAGGCGTGCATTTCTTTCGACCTTCTCGGGCCAGGCAACGCCAGTCAGGTCCTCGTTCAAGCGCTGTCCGCTGCCGAGCGTCAGCCACAGTCGCCCTGGAAACATCTCGCATAGGGTTGCCGCCGCCTGGGCCAAGATCGCCGGATGGTACCGGTAGCCTGGTGCCGAGATGACGCCAAAGGGCAGGGTGGTGGCCTGGAGTGCCGCCCCAAGCCAGGACCAGGCAAAGCCCGATTGCCCTTGAGCCGGACCCCAGGGGCGGAAGTGATCTGACGACATCGCGCAATCAAAGCCAGCCGCTTCCGCAGCCTTCACGAGATATAGGAGTTCTGACGGAGCAAACTGCTCATGAGAGGCGTGGAAGCCAACCTGGGCCATAAGGGTGCTTGTCCTTCAATCCTGCAAGCAACCGAAGACCCTGCACGATAGTTCCTCCCCGGCTATGACGAGTTAAATGCATATTGGGGGGCTGCATTGGCGTACAGCAGACTGGCCGGATACGCATGGTGGCAGTACGGGATCGTGTACCAGATCTACCCGCGCTCCTTTCAGGACTCGAATGGCGACGGGATCGGCGATCTACCGGGCATCATCTCGCGTCTCGACCATCTTGTCCTTGATCGATCGGGCGACCAGGTGCGTGAGGCTCTTGATCTCAGGCCGAATAAGGGCTGTGTAGTTGCACTTGGATTAAGCTCCAACCCGGCACAAGCCGTGCTATCGAGAGTCTCTTCCCTGACACGCCTGCCGATTTTTGTGCGGAATGGCGGCCAGGGACCAGGCTATCCGTCATATAAAATCAGTGTAAACCAAGCCAGAACAACTCGCATTTTCATCCGTTCCAAGGATTAGACATTCTGTGGGGAGGACGGCATGCTCCAGACTGGAGACGCCACTATTGGGCTGTGGCTGCGCGATGTACATGCCTGGAGAGCTAGTCGGTGCAGATGCTCACCAGTCAGTTGCCGTCCCTGACGGGGTTTCCGGATTCTCATCGGAGCGTCAAAGCGCATGCGGCGATCTCCCGTGAGCAGCGCGACCGGCCCGCGAGCCGCATTGCTGAGCTGGGCCAAGTGCCGTCGTTATTCCGCGACGGCCTTGGCATGGCGCTTGGCCTGACAGCGCCGACGATGATCTCGCTGCTGCCCGACAACGTCGCCCGTAGTGCGGTTCCGAACTACGCCTTCCAGCATCTGGAAATCGGCACGTACCGTGCCCTGATCGGCTTGGCCGAAAAGGCTGGGAACCGGCAAACCCGGATGCTGGCAGAGTCCATTCTGGCGCAGGAGCTGGAGATGGCAGCTTGGTTGGAGGCGCATCTCGCCGCGATCGCTGCCGAGGTCCTGCCACGGGCGGCAGCCATGCACGATACCCTGCGGCTGCCTACAGGCGGAGTGGTCCCGCCGCTCAGTGTGTAAGGGCGAGAGCTTTGATTGGCATTCACGCGAGCAGGTGTGTTAGACTGTACCAAGCGGCCCAGGTCAGCGCAATTGAGGTCCCGGTTGCCAAAATCGCCAGGATCAGGGCTCCCAGAACAGCCAGTCCGTCACCGATTGCAAGACCAAGGCCCATCACGATCACTGAGAGGCCCGGAATCGTGTTGCCGAACGGGATCGGCAAGGCGATTAGGACCCCCATGAACGCCATGACAAGGGCAAGGACAAGGGGCGGCTTGCTCCGCCCGCTCACCAGCAGGCTAGCCCGAGGCCGCAGCCGATGCTCGATGCGCCGTAGCAGGGCTGGGCCCCGGCGGCTCAGAAGCGTGATCACCGGGGCTCCAAGCCGAACTTGGGCAAGCCAACGGGGAAGCTTGCACCCTGCTCTGGATGTTGCCATGCGGCACACGATGATCACCAGAACCGTGCCAAAGACGCTTCCGAGCGGGATACCGGGAGCTGGAATAATGCCTGGGACGGCAATAGCCACCAGCAGGATGCCGCCGGCTCGGTCTCCGAGCACGTCAACGAGGTCGCCCAAGCGCGGGTCGGGTGGCAGCGAGTGTTCGATGGCCGCCACGATCTCGGAGGCAGCTTGTGGTCGGTTGCAGGTCATCGCCCCTAACTTTGCCAGGCTATACTTGTTCAAGAGGGAGGATAGAGGCTGGTGCACTCTTAAGTCACAGCAGCCACCTAATCAGCTCGGCGCCAGAGGACAGACCCGCACTACCAGGCTGATTGGTGACTGCCATCACAAATTCAGGATCGGCAAGACTTTCGCGCTCCCGTGAGCCTGTAGATCGAGGCCATGCTCGCGGACCTCGTCATCCGTCAGCTCACGCAGTGTTTCCGCACGTGCGTTTGGACCCGCTGCCGTTGCTGCTACAAGCTCGGCGTCAAGTTCATCTCGAGCGACAACCACGAGAGGCGCCGTCTTCGGTTCCAGCTCCCCTGGCTGCGTCACCGTAACGGTCACACCAAATCCTTTATTCATCTGATTAACCTCCGAGCAACTTGGCCGTTCAGGATACGTCACAAAATTCTCCCGGTAGACGGCTGATCATGGGTGCAGGATCCAGGTTGACGTTACCTGAGTCATGAGCTGGTGCTGCGGCGACGCCACCGTAGTTCCGGTCTACCTCGTTGAAGTTGATCGTCTCGTGGAAACGGCTTTAGCCTTCAAGGGTGAATAGGATAGTGCGAAGAGGCAGGATGCAAAGGGCGATGTACTGCACCAACCGCGCGTTACCTCTGATAACCCTCATCCGATTACCCCTGAGAACTGTCGTTCTCAGGGGTAATTTCCGTCGGACGCCGGAGACCGGGTGGACACCCCTGTCCATCCCCATTCGATACAGGCTGAGGCGCAGTTTTCACAGGGCAGAGGGTGCTCATTCGCTACAAGTGTTCATACCCTGTCCACCTGTGGTGGACAGGGCGAAAATGCTGCCGCGGCTCGCCATTTTATAGTCATGATAACTCGCGTGTTGGCTTGAGCGCTTCGATCCCACAAGGGCGCCCATCGTTAGGGTTGGAAAAACGCGAGCGCGATCTCTGTCCAGCGACTTTGGGGCTTGGTGGATATCCAATCCAGCAATCCGGCCTTGTCTCTTTGCCCTAGTCTCCGCAGGTAGGGCTCGACCTTGACCGGAGTCGGTCTAGCCCGCGTAAGCGCTGACCTACCCGCACCGTCAAATGAGCGAAGGCTCTCATGCTGCTCGGTGATGAAGTCGGCTACAACAATGTGTCTAGGCACATAATCTTAGTCAAGCAAAGCCTGCTAGGCAGGAGCTGGAGCTGCCAGTTCCCGCCAACCATTCGCTACAGCTCAAGCTCCCATGTGAGTCACCTAGGTGCTTCGGTTGACACTCCTGCAGAGGCAAAATGTTGGCTGGAATGTTGGTTGCAACCCGCTCCAACCCAGGAAACAAGCTCATTCGCTACAGGTTGCTCCTCATGGACACCCTGTCCATGTGAGTCACACGTGTAGCGAATGGATCCTGTCGCTTTTAGCCTTTTGCTTGATCACGCGGACCTGCCTGCTGAATACAGCCTAAGCTGGGTCAAAGCTTTATTCCTAGCACAGTCCGAGCTGCTTTGCATAACGTGAGTGCCATGGCTCGCTCGAGCAGAATGGACGGGAGGGTGGTAGCGCGCATTCATTATCAGAGGCTGGTGAGAACCAACTCAATGGACTACGGTCGGGGCCACGAACACGTCATCAGCGCGAGGTCTGCGCGTCGCCTACATGCGAAACTCACGATCGGTGGGTGCGCAGGTTGAAGGTAGGCTTAATCCATGACAACCGATCGACGGGGCCATGTGCGCCCGCCGACCGGACGTGGACCTAATTGCTTACTGGCTCAGGAACGCACGTGCTGTCTGAACCTCAGGCCTCTCGCCGTCGCGCTTCGCGCTCACTTCCAGGAGCTTGGCGTAGTGTGCCTTCGCCTTATCCCGCTCCCCCGCCAGTTCTGCCGCACGGGCTGCGCCCGCAAAGCCATGGTATCGGTTCGGCTCAACCGCTTGGCTCTTCTCAAACTCCGCCAATGCCAAAGCAGGCTGCCCTGTCTCAAGCAGCATAAAGCCAAGAAGCTCACGAGCCGGTACAATGTGCCCTGGTGTAACGATGTGCTTGTCGCTTGCGCTCTCGAGATCAGCTGCTTCTCGCATGGCCGCGAGAGCCTCGTCCTTTCGGCCCTCCGCTAGTGCCGTCCAGGCGGCAACCGCCTTGCCCTGAATGCCGACCTGCCCAGCCCAGTAGCCCTGCTTCATCGTGACGAGAGCATCGTGGAGCTGCTTCAGGCGATCTCCCGCAGCTTTGGCTGCTGCCACATCACCACTGCGGGCTGCTCCGAGTCCCCTGGCGAAATGCACAACGGCCTCGGACTGAGGGAATGCACTCCAGGAGAAGCCTGTGACCTGGGGCACCTCAAGGCGTGCAGCCTCATCCCAGCGGTGTCGCTCAAGCGCATAGCGGGCTGGTATTGCAGCAAGGGCGTAGCTCGCAGCAAGGTGGTTTCCAGCATCCACGCCGGCGCTGGCCCTGACTTCGTCAAGGACGCGCTTGGCCTCCGTTTCCTGTCCCAGCTGCA
Organism: Microvirga sp.; assembly: GCA_035296545.1. Lineage (GTDB taxonomy): Bacteria > Pseudomonadota > Alphaproteobacteria > Rhizobiales > Beijerinckiaceae > Microvirga. The sequence continues at coordinate 5,299 of DATHAU010000772.1, read as the reverse complement.
GGTGGGCATAGACCATGTAGTCCTGGGCGTGCAGTGCCTCAGGGCCCAGAGCCTTCTGATTGGCTGCTGCCAGATCCTTCTTCACCACCTCGGCGGAGGTGCGGTTCGAGGCAACAGATTCCTCCCAATACCCCAGCCGGGTGAACACATGCGAGGGCATGTGGAGCGCGTGTGGCGAGTCAGGAGCGATACTGGCGTACCGCTTGGCGGCGTCGAGGCCCTGCTGAGCGATCGGCGGGTAGTCATAGGTGTGGATGAGGTAGTGAGCCACCCCAGGGTGCTGGGGCTGCTCTGAGAACACCCTCTCGAGAAGCTTCCCGGCCTTCAGCTGATTGTTGTAGGTCTTGTCGGTTGGAGAGGCTGCGATGTTGAGAGCCAAGGCATAGAAGATCGTCGCCTCCCGATCGTCTGGATAGGTGGAGGCAAGCCTCCCCATCGCTTCCTCATGAGCGAGCACCCGGGTTCGGTGATCCTTCTTGTCGTAGTCACGATAGAACAGCGCCAGAGCCTCGATATAGTCACGCTCGCGCTGGGTCTTACCACCGACACTCTGCGCCCGTTCGATGGCGGCGAGCCCTTCGGCCATGGCTTTTGCTGTAGGGGCTGAGGCGAGCGGGTTGGCCCGGGCAACCATAGCGACACCCCAGTGCGCCATCGCGCAGGTTGGGTCCTGCTTTGCGACCTCCTCGAAGGTATTCCGTGCTGGTGTGAACCAGAAAGAGTGGAGCAGGGCAACCGCGTGGTTGAAGGTGGCCTGAGCCTCGGACGTGCAAGACACGTCAAACCGGGCTTCACCAATCTTGCCGGTAAGCCCCCCATCGTGGGCCAAGGCCGCGGCTGCGAGGGCAGTGACGGAAACCGAAGTCAAAACCGCGTAGGTCACACGGCGGACGTATTGATTGAACACTATAGCATCCTCCAAAGCTGAGTGGGACGGTGTCCGTGAAAGTCGGACGAAGTCGCTCAAAGCACCGGCCGGTGAGTGGGTATTGCCGGGCGAACGCGAGGACACGTTTCTTGCAGTGCTTCAGGATAGACGACATAGCTGTTATAGTCGAGCCTGCTGTTGAGCAGGAGGTGCAGCCATGGTGCTCGGCGGTTGGCGATCTGCCAAGCTGGGAGGGTTCCTGGCCTGGGCTGCCATTTCAGCCGTGATGCTGCCGGCGATCTCCCATGCGGAGATCGTGGACAATCCTGCATCTGAGGCTGCCGGCGATGCCGAGTTCGTTACGGCCGAGCGCCTCGTGAAGGCGCAGCAGTTCAAGGAAGCTCTCCCCCTCCTGCAGCGTGTGGTCAGGCGCGACCCTGGCAACGCGGATGCCTACAACTATCTCGCGTTCAGCCAGCGCAAAGTTGGCCTGCTTGACGAAGCGATGCGCAACTACATGCGGGCGCTTGACCTCGATCCTGATCACATCGGTGCCCGCGAGTACTTGGGAGAGCTCTATCTTCAGCTCGGTCAACAAGACAAAGCCGAGGAGCAGCTCGCAATCCTGATGCGTCTCTGCCCTCTCGGCTGTGAACCCCGGGAGGACCTTGCCCAAGCCATTGCAGCCATCAAGCGTGCTCAATCACCCTGAAGTGAGCAAGGTCCGGTAGAACGACGATCTCGCCAATAGAAGCCATTTCTAAGAGGAGCAGACCTTCACACAGCCGCGCTGAGTGGCCGAGTTTGATTCCTAGTAGGCAGTCCAAGTTCAATCTCCCAATAGAGGCCACTCAAGTCCCCTGAGCCAAGCCTTCGTGGCTCCTCTGGCGTTGAACCTTTCATGAACTCACTACTGCATCGGCGGGATCGGATCCGGCACTTTGTTCTTCACAGCAGGAACCTGACGGAGATAGGCGAAGACAGCCTTCAGGTCGGCATCCGTCATTTGCCCATAGTTCGGCCACGGCATAGGCGGCAGGATCTGCCGTCCCTGGCCCTGGTGCCGACCTGTGCGCATGGTTTGGATGAACTGCTGCTCAGTAAAGTCTCGCAGCACGCCCGTGTCCGGGTCCGGCGTCAGATTGGCGGTAAAGCTCACCCCCCAAGGTCCCGACCAAGCCGTATTGGTCGGTGAAGAGGCGCTGCTCCAAGGTTCGGCGACCTTGGCCGGTGCTCTAATGACGATGTCTTGCGGGTGGCCTGAGAGCCCCCGCTTCATGTCCGGCTCGGGACCACCAGCTCCCATGACCCAGGGCGTGTGACAATCATGGCAGCCGCCAACCGTCACTAGATACTCCCCGCGCTTCACCTGCGCGCCTGCTGCGCTATCTTGGGCCGGGACAGTGCTGGGTACCAGCAAGGCAGTCATCATCATCAGGGGGAGGGCAGGACGCATGGTTATTCTCCTTTAGGTGTGAGGTGAGCTTCTTGGTGGTGATCATCCTGTTCGGCGATCCAGCGGTAGAGTACTGCCACGGCCTCGTCGTCGATCAGTTCAGTTCCAAGAGGCGGCATTTGAAGAGCTGGGTAGCGGGAGGAGACTCGCTGCATGAGACCGCTGCGGTCCGGGTGCCCTGGCTCGACGCGCAGCACGGCATCGGGCGATTGCCCAGGAGCCTGCTTCTTGACTGGATAACCAACGGTGCTCGCAACAGCAGGCTGGCCTGCGGTTCGGACGCTTTGGCGCAGAAAGAGTCCGATGTTCTGCAGCGAGCCCTGCTCGTTGTGACAGTGGCCACAATTGCCATGCATGTAGCCAAGAGCGGCACGCTCGCCCGCCGACGTAGCCGTGATCCGGGGCAGCGCATCCAACAGGGACTGAGGCAGTCCAACAAGGAGGCCCCTCTCGACGAGGTAGCGGAGATCGACACCGGGATCGGGCCAAAGTTCGGCATGCGGCGCGCCGGGATCCCGTTCTGGCGATAGCTGGAGCGTGCTGAACCCCAGAACCTCGCTGGGACCTCCCTGGTGGCATGCCTTGCAGTCCGTCACGCCCGGGATCGTGTGCGAGCGCCCACCGGCGAGTGGGTAAGCCCCGCGCTTGCCACGCGGTCCGACGAGCTGCGCCTCTCGCCCGTCGGCGCTCCAGGCATAGGCGGCATAGAGCCACTGACCATTGGCCTGACGCTCAAGATAGCGCGTCTCGACCTTGTGCCCGTTAAAAGAGAACTCCTTCCACAAGCGTGTGCCGACAGGAAAGATCCAGGCATCAGGATCAGACCCGTCGATGGCGGTGCCCGGGGGCAGCGAAATCCACCGGCGTTTTGTGGCCCCGTCGCTCCACAGAGGATATTGTGGTGCAAATGTTAAGTGCTGCGGATTGACCTGCAGTGTGCCAGGTTCTGAATATAGTCCTGTCTCCTTCAATGTCTGCGGAGGGAGCATTGTCGCTGTTTGTGGAACGGCCGCCATGCTCGCAAACAGGCTGAGTGCCAGGATCAGCACACCTGTGGCGCTGCCAATACGACGGCGTTGGCCGCATCCGACCCGCTTCGCCATAGCGACAGCCTTCGCCATGCGTGCCTCCGTCCTCTGGGTTGAGCGCATCCCCATACGTGCGTCTTTTCTTCCCACGTCTCTGTGATCCCGCGCACGTTCCACCTTTGCTTGTTGGGGCTGTCCGGGAACAGGACCGGTTGCCCTGTCGCCAGAGCCGCCTAGAGGATAAATCAGGAGAAACCGCCCAGAAATCCGCCTGACGAGATATGGGCTACCTCTCCTTGGCAACGGTCAATGGCCCGTGCGGGAGGTAAATTCTGCTCTGCCAAGCTGGCTTAGTGTTTCCGCTATGCCTAGCCCAGCGGGACCCGATCCGACTATCACCTGCATACGGGAGACAGAATACGTGCCTATGGCCAAACTACTAAGCTGATGCCTTACAGGCCTCTTTACTTGTCACTGGAGCCTAGGATTTACGGAGCACGCCATGCAAAAGGATAAGGACGCCATTCTCGTCACGGGAGCCACAGGTAACCAGGGCGGTTCCGTCGCCCGAGAACTCCTCGCGAGTGGGTACAGGGTCAAGGCAATGACGCGGAACCCGACCAGTGAGGCCGCGCAAGCGTTGGCAGCCCAGGGTGCGGAACTTATCGGCGCTGACTTGGATGATCCGAGTTCCTTGGAGAGGGCTCTCGCAGACCTGTGGGGCGTCTTTGCCGTGCAGAACACATGGGAAGCTGGTGTCGAGCGCGAAGAGGAACAAGGCAAACGCATCGCCGAAATTGCAAGGCGGCAGGGCGTGCAGCACTACGTGTATTCCTCGGTTGGCTCGGCACATCGCTCGACCAAGATCCCGCACTTCGACAACAAGTGGCGGGTTGAGGAGAGGATCCGCGGCCTTGGTTTTCCGTCCTATACTATTCTACGCCCGGTCTTCTTCATGGAGAACTGGGTCTCGCCATGGTTCAAGCCAGGGATTGATCAGGGCAAGCTGATGGTGGGGGTGCGGCCAGAGACTGTCTTGCAGATGATTGCTGTGCAGGATATCGGCCAATATGGGCGGCTGGCTTTTGAACGCCACCAGGAATTGAATGGCCGCGCAATCGACATTGCAGGCGACCAGCTGACCATGCCGCAGACAGCCGCAGTCCTCAGCGAGATCACGGGACGGCAGATTACCTTCGAGCCTGTACCTCTGGAGCAGGTGCGCGAGTTCAGCGAAGACTTCGCCCTCATGCTCGAATGGTTCGATGCAGTTGGCTATGATGCGGACGTTGCGGCGTTGGAAACCCAATACGGGGTGCGTCCGACGCGATTGCGGGAATGGGCAAAGCAGCAGAACTGGAGCTGAGGGGCTTGCGATAGCGGTGTGTTCCAGATCACTTCCTTGCCATGCAGAGCGGGGTAGAGAAAGCTGAAATACTGATGTGGTTCCAATGCTCTTTTCGCAGTGGAGGCGGCTATGTTTGAGCAAATCGTTAGAGAGAGCGAGGCGTTTCGTCAGGCCGTGAGCCAAATCCGAGTATCGCTGATTCCAGCGTTGAAGGGCTGTCCAGAGTGTTTCAGCGTTCTGATGATCTCCGCTCCGTCACTCGATGTTTGCAGTGACTGCGGATCCAGGATGACTGTATTGAGCGCAAATCACCTCCAACAGCTATCCGGGAACGATGACCGCCCCAATAGGGTTGCTAGAGTCGCCTCACCCTCACCGGTGACAGCCGAGGTCCTCTCCCGTGGGAGCCGATACTCCGCATCGTTCTGATCCGGCATGTTCGAATCCCAGTGTGGTCGTTTGACATCACTTACCAGCTTCGGCGACGAGCAGGCGGGCTCCAGGCTTTTTCAGCGCTGTTCGGGCAGGGCTTGCTGACGTCTGAGGCGGATGAGAAGGAGGGCGGGCAACCGAGCCGGTCTGAGACACTCGGTTCTGAG
>DATHAU010000771.1:0-3053 GCA_035296545.1 Microvirga sp. | reverse complement strand
GTCTATCCGGGCCAGGGCCACGGCTTCCGGGGCGCGGCCGAGGAGGACGCCACCCAGAGGGTCCTGGCCTTCCTGAAGCGCCATCTGGCGGGCAGCCATGCCTCCACCGGCTCGGCGCTTCCCATCGACGGCTAGGGCCGCTGGAAATCGCCGATCGGACGATTCCAAACACCGGCGTTCCGCTCTAAGACTCGCTTTCCCGACCGATCAGAGGCAACGCCATCCCATGACCGCATCCGACGCGACTCCCTCGGCCAATCCCCTTCTCGGCGCCTGGACCGGCCCCTTCGGCCTTCCGCCCTTCGAGAGCATCGCGCCGGAGCATTACAGGCCTGCCTTCGACACCGCCCTGGCGGAGCAGCAGGCCGAGATCGCCGCCATCGCGGGCAGCGGGGCGGAGCCCAGCTTCGCCAACACCGTCGAGGCCATGGAGCGGAGCGGGCTGCGCCTCAAGCGGGTCGGCGGCGTCTTCTTCAACCTGGCGGGCTCGCATGCCAACGACACCCTCCAGGCGATCGAGCGCGACATGGCGCCCGTTCTCGCCAAGCACCGCAACAGCATCTTCATGAACGAGGCCCTGTTCCAGCGCGTGGCTTCTCTCTACGACCGGCGCGACAGCCTGGATCTGAGCCCCGAACAGGCCCGTGTTCTCGACCGCTACCACACCATCTTCGTCCGCGCGGGCGCCAGGCTCGGGCCGGAGGACAAGAAGCGGCTGGCCGCCATTACTGAGAGGCTCGCGAGCCTCGGCACGCAGTTCTCGCAGAACGTGCTGGCCGACGAGAAATCCTACCAGCTCGTGCTGGAGGGCGAGGCGGACCTTGAAGGCCTGCCCTCTTTCCTGCGCGAAGCGGCGGCGCAGGCGGCGGAGGACCGGGGCCTGCCGGGCAAGCACGTGATCACCCTCTCCCGCTCCAGCATCGAGCCCTTCCTGCAGTTCTCCAGGCGGCGGGACCTGCGCGAGCAGGCCTTCAAGGCCTGGGCGGCGCGGGGCGACACGGGGGGCGCCACCGACAACAAGGCCATCATCGCCGAGATGGCGGCCCTGCGCGCCGAGCGGGCAAGGCTCCTGGGCTACGAGACCTTCGCCGATTTCAAGCTCGCCGACACCATGGCCAAGACGCCGGACGCGGTGCTCAAGCTCCTGAACGACGTGTGGAAGCCGGCCCGCGCCCGGGCCGAGCAGGAGCGCGACGACCTCCAGGCCCAGGCCCAGTCCCAGGGCGACAACATCGTCATCGAGCCGTGGGACTGGCGCTACTACGCCGACGGGGTGCGGATGGCGCGCCACAACCTCGATGAGGCGGTGATCAAGCCCTATTTCCAGCTCGACCGGATCATCGAGGCGGCCTTCGACACGGCGCAGCGGCTCTTCGGCCTGGGCTTCCGGGAGCTGAAGGATTTTCCCCGCTACCATCCCGACATTCGGGCCTGGCAGGTGTCGGATGCGAGCGGCGCGCCGGTGGGCACCTTCATCGGCGATTACTTCGCCCGCTCGTCCAAGCGCAGCGGCGCATGGATGAGCGCCTTCCGCTCCCAGGAAAAGCTCACCGGCGACATCCGGCCGATCATCGTGAACGTGATGAACTTCTCGAAGGGCGCCGCGGGCGAGCCCTCGCTCCTGAGCTTCGACGATGCGCGCACGCTCTTCCACGAATTCGGCCACGCCCTGCACGGGCTCTTGTCCGACGTGACCTATCCGCTTTTGGCCGGCACCGCCGTGTCGACGGATTTCGTGGAGCTGCCGTCGCAGCTCTACGAGCACTGGCTGTCCCAGGAGAGCATCCTGCGCCGCTATGCGACCCACTACCGGACGGGCGAGCCGATCCCGGAGGATCTGCTCGGGCGCCTGATGGCGGCGCGGAACTTCAACCAGGGCTTCGCCACGGTGGAGTATCTGGCGTCCGCCTTCGTGGACATCGAACTCCACCGGCGCAGGAACCTGGACGATCTCGATCCTTCCGCCTTCGAGAAGGAAACCCTGGAGCGGATCGGCATGCCGCGCGAGATCATCATGCGCCACCGCACGCCGCATTTCACCCATGTGTTTTCCGGGGACGGCTATTCGTCGGGCTATTACAGCTATCTCTGGTCAGAGGTGCTGGACGCGGACGCCTTCACGGCCTTCGAGGAGACGGGGGACGCCTTCAGCCGGGACATGGCGGACAAGCTCAAGCGCTTCATCTATTCCGCCGGAAACCTGCGCGATCCGGCCGAGGCCTACACGGCCTTCCGGGGCCGCCTTCCCACGGCGGATGCGCTCCTGGCGAAGCGGGGCCTGGCGGCTTGAGTGGGGAGCAGGGCCGGAGGGGCCGTCACACCGTGCCGGTGAGAAGCTCCTTGCGGCGGCGGATCACCCGGTAATGGAAGTGAACCCGGCCGATCCTCGGGCCACTCCTCGCCTTGGGCGCTTCCGCCCGAGCGGGTTTGGGCAGGGGGTATTGACGCAGAACGCTCTTGAGGAAAGCCGCTCCTTCGGGATCGAGATCCAGGGCTTTCGCGTCGAGCACCGGCATAGGGGCCTCTTCTTGTTGGTGTTATTCCCATTACGCGACACGCATAGGAATAATGGCCGAACCCGTCCGAAGTTCCCTCACCGCGAAAACCGCAGCTCGCTGACCTGCCGGGAGACGCGTCCGGGCTCCAAGATAGAGGCCGGAAAATGGGCCTTATTGGGGCCGTCCGGGAACCGTTGCGGTTCCAGGCAGAGGCCCGCATGGGGGCCGTATGTGGCCCCGTTCAGGCCGGGAACGGGCATGTTGATCAGGTGCCCGTCGTAGAACTGGAGGCCCGGCTCGGTGGTCCACAGCTCCATGGAGACGCCGCTCCTGAGGGATTTCAGGGTTGCGGCGCGATGCAGTTCCCCGGCCCTGCCCCGCAGGACGTAGTTGATGTCGTAGGGAACCCGGCGTTGCATCAGCTGCGCGGCTCCGATGGGCCTCAAGGAGGTGAAGTCGTAGTCGGTGTCCGTGACGCTCCTGATCTCGCCCGTGGGGATGAGGTCGGAGCGGGTCGGCGTGATGAAATCCCCCTCGATCATCAGATGATGGGAG
>DATHAU010000770.1:0-6636 GCA_035296545.1 Microvirga sp. | reverse complement strand
CTCGCCGCCGATGAGCAGGTGCTCCAGGTAGTCGCGGTTGTCCTCGACCACGCTCACCTCCAGGAACGGGAAGGCGCGCCGGAACCGGGCCAGGAGGTCGGCCAGGATGTAGCTGGCCACCAGGGGCGTGACCCCGAGCTGGAGCCGCCCCTCGGTGGGAGCGCCGCTCTCGTCGAGGGCCCGCCGGGCGTTCGACACCTCGGCCAGGATCTTCTCCGCGTGCCGCAGGAACTGGTAGCCCTTCAGCGTCAGGCTCATGCCGTGGGCGCAGCGCTCCACCAGCTTGAAGCCGAGATCGTGCTCGAGCTCCTGCACCGCCTCGGTCATGGTCGACTGGGAGACGGACAGGTGCCGCGCCGCCCCGGAGACGGAGCCGGCTTCTGCGATCGCAACGAAATAGCGCACCTGACGGAGAGAGAAAGCCATGCCCTAGCCCGGGCCTCTAACCCAGGTTCCCAACCGATTCATTCCGGCATCCCACCGGCGTCTCGCCCACGGCTCTCTCCCCGAACAGGATCGCAGGATGGGGCAGACGAAACCCTGTGTCCAGCGGTCGGGCGCCGGAGGGGCCGCCTCGTCGGCCGGACGTCCCGCCTTCCCCTGCATGATGGCGCGGCCCGATCCATGCCTCTCCCAGAGCACGGCGATGGCATCGCCGGGGCAATGCAGGTATAGGAGGGCGATCATCGAACCCATATGGCGCAGCAAAGCTTGGAGGCCCGATTGACCGACGTGATCCCAGCGCCCGCCCGGACGGCGACGCCCGGCATCAGCGCGGAGATCCTCATCGACGCGATCACGGATGTGGGGCTCATCGTCCTCGACCCGGAAGGGCATGTGACGAGCTGGAACTCCGGGGCCGAGCGCATCAAGGGCTGGCGCGCGGACGAGATCGTCGGGCAGCCCTTCTCGGTCTTCTTCCGCCCCGAGGACGCGGCGGCGGGAGCGCCCGCCCGGGAGCTTGCCGTCGCCCGGGACACCGGCCGCTACGAGGATCAGGTCGTGCGCGTCCGCAAGGACGGCTCGACCTTCGTGGCCAATGTGTCCCTGACGCCTCTCCGGGACGAGGCCGGCCGGGTGCGGGGCTTCGCCAAGGTCACCCGCGACGTGACCGAGCGGGTCGCCGCCGAAGAGGCGCTCAAGGCCCGGGAGGCGCATCTGCGCTCCATCCTGGAGACCGTGCCCGACGCCATGGTGGTGATCGACGAGCAGGCGGCGATCCGGTCGTTCAGCGCCACCGCCGTGCGGCTGTTCGGCTACGAGCCCGACGAGGTGATCGGCGAGAACGTCAAGATCCTCATGCCCGAGCCCTATCGCGAGCACCATGACGGCTACATGCGCCGCTATCTCTCCACCGGGGAGCGGCGCATCATCGGCATCGGCCGGGTGGTGGTGGGCCAGCGCAAGGACGGCTCCACCTTTCCCATGGAGCTGGCGGTGGGCGAGATGCGCTCCGGCGGCGAGCGCTATTTCACGGGCTTCATCCGCGACCTCACCGAGCGCCAGCAGACCGAGACCCGGCTGCAGGAGCTGCAATCGGAGCTGGTGCACATGTCGCGCTTCACGGCGCTGGGCGAGATGGCCTCGACCCTGGCCCACGAGATCAACCAGCCGCTCACGGCCATCGCCAACTACCTCAAGGGCTGCCGCCGCATCCTGGAGCGGATGGAGGGCGACCCCGTGCCCATGCTGCGGGAGGCGGTCGGCCAGGCGGCCGACCAGGCCCTGCGGGCGGGCCAGGTGATCCGGCACCTGCGGGAATTCGTGGCCCGCGGCGAGAGCGAGCGCCATATCGAGAACCTGCCCAAGCTCATCGAGGAGGCCAGCGCCCTGGCCCTCGTGGGCGCCAAGGAGAAGGGCGTGCGGGTGGTCTTCCGGCTCGATCCCAGGGCCCAGCTCGTGCTCGCCGACCGCATCCAGATCCAGCAGGTCCTGCTGAACCTGATCCGCAACGCCATCGAGGCGATGCAGGATTCGGAGCGCCGGGAGCTGGTGATCGGCACGAGGGGCGACCAGGGGGACGGCCTCGTGGAGGCGAGCGTGCAGGATACCGGCTCGGGCATCGCCCCCGACATCGCCGCCCGGCTCTTCGAGCCCTTCGTCACCAGCAAGAAGCACGGCATGGGGGTCGGGCTGTCGATCTGCCGCACCATCGTGGAAGCGCACGGGGGCAAGATCTGGGCCGAGTCGGAGCAGGGCCGGGGAACGGTCTTCCGCTTCACCCTGCGCAATGTCGATCATGAGGAGCTGGCGGATGCCCAATGAAGCGGTCGTGCATGTGGTCGACGACGACCTGGCGGTGCGCCAGTCCCTGTCCTTCCTGCTGGCCTCGGACGGCCTGCCCGTGCGGCTGCACGAATCCGCCCTGGCCTTCCTGGACGCCATGAAGGAGACCGCGACCGGGTGCATCGTCACGGACGTGCGCATGCCCGGCATCGACGGCATCGAGCTCCTGCGCCGCCTCAAGGCCCGCGGCTTCGGCCTGCCGGTGATCGTCATGACCGGGCACGCGGACGTGCCCATGGCGGTGGAGGCCATGAAGGAAGGGGCGGTGGACTTCATCGAGAAGCCGTTCGACGACGACCTGTTCCTGGCGGCGGTCCGCTCGGCCCTCAGGCTCCAGGAGCAGCACGCCCAGCGCGACGCCCAGATCGCCGAGGTGCAGGCGAGGCTCGGGGGCCTCTCGGAGCGCGAGCGCCAGGTTCTGGGAGGGCTGGTGGCCGGCAAGGCCAACAAGGTGATCGCCTACGATCTCGGCATCAGCCCGCGCACGGTGGAGATCTACCGGGCCAACGTGATGACCAAGATGCAGGCCGGCAGCCTGTCCGAGCTGGTGCGCATGGCCCTGGTGGTGGGAGGCCTGCCCACGGAATGACGCGGGCTCCTTAAGGAATTTTCCTGAATCGAAAAGGCAGGGCCCTTGAGCCATATCAAGCCGCAGGTCCGGCCGATGGGGTAGACCATTCCCAAGCCCAGCCGGAACCCAGAGCAGGATGCCGCAATGCCCCCGAGTCCGGGACCGGTCCTCGTCGTCGACGACGATGCGGCGGTTCGCCATTCATTGAAGTTCGCCCTCGAACTCGAGGGGCTGAACGTGCGCCTGTACGAGGGCGGCGAGGATCTTCTCGCCGATGCCGATCTTCCCGCGAGCGGCTGCCTCGTGGTCGACTACTGCATGCCCGCCATGAACGGGGTCGAGCTCATGGACCGGCTGCGGGGGCGGCGCGTGAGCCTTCCCGCCATCCTGATCACCGCCAAGGCGAGCCGGGACCTGCGCGAGCGGGCCGCCCGCTCCGGCTTCCGGCAGGTTCTGGAGAAGCCCCTGGAGGACGGCCTGCTCGTGGACAGCATCCGCTGCGCCCTCGACCTGTCCCTCGGGGAAGCCGTTTCCGGCGCCTAAGGAAAATCCCTTAGGGGAGCATCTGAATTTCCAGAACCGGGCCCGGGCGTAAACATCCTCGCAACGTCCCCCAAGAACGACGCCGACGAGGACCCCATGCAGACCGCGCTCGCTTCCACCGGCCTCCCGCCCGCCTCGAACGCCGCGCTCCTGCGCGGCATTCCCGCCGCCCGCCCGGCCGCCGAGGCCCCTGCCCTGGGCTCGACCCGCTGCCTTGCCAAGGACGAGGCGATCTTCGCCGAGGGCGACCGGGCCGCCTATTTCTACAAGGTCGTGTCCGGCGCGGTGCGAACCTCGAAGCTCCTGAGCGACGGACGCCGGCAGATCGACGCCTTCCACCTTCCAGGGGACATCTTCGGCATCGAATCGGGACACGAGCACCGCTTCACCGCCGAGGCCCTGGGCGCCGCCACGGTGATCGCGTACCGCCGCTGCGGCCTGGAGGTTCTGGCCTCCACCGACGCCGCCTTCTCGCGCCAGATCGTGGCCGCCATGATGCGCTCCCTGGAGCGGGCCCAGGACCACATGCTGCTGCTCGGCCGCAAGAGCGCCATGGAGAAGATCGCCACCTTCCTGCTCGACATGGCCGAGCGTTTCGAAGGCAGCGACCACGTGGACCTTCCCATGTCCCGCACGGACATCGCCGACCATCTGGGCCTGACCATCGAGACGGTGTCCCGCTCCCTCACCCAGCTCGAGCGCGGGGGCGTGATCGAGCTTCCGGCCCATCGCCGCACCATCCTGCTGCGCAACAGGGCGGCCCTGCGCCACCTGGATTCCTGACCTTCCCCCATGGGGCCGATGGAGCCCGGCTGCTCCGGCGGCCGGGCTTTTTCGCGCCGCCCCCACAAAGGCGGTTGAAAATCGCCCCGGGACAGGGTTCTTGATCCCATCCTCATGGGGGCGGTGGCATCCGGCGGCCGCGACCCTAGAAAGGGGATGGAGCCCACCTCCGGGCCGCCCGTCCGGGACCGAGCCGAACCTAAGGAAGCGACAAGCAGCGATGGCCATCACCCGCGTTCCGACAAAGCCCTATTCCGATCAGCGCCCCGGCACCTCCGGCCTGCGCAAGAAGGTCACGGTGTTCCAGCAGCCCGCTTACGTGGAGAACTTCGTCCAGGCGATCTTCGACAACGTGGAGGGGCGCGAGGGCTCGACCCTGGTGATCGGCGGCGACGGGCGCTTCTTCAACGATGCGGTGGTGCGCGTCGCCGTCCGGATGGCGGCCGCCAACGGCTTTGCCCGCATCCTCGTGGGGCAAAGGGGCCTCCTGTCCACCCCGGCCGCCTCCTGCGTGATCCGCAAGCACAAGGCCGTCGGCGGCCTGGTCCTGTCCGCAAGCCACAATCCCGGCGGGCCGGACGGGGATTTCGGCATCAAGTTCAACATGTCCCATGGGGGCCCGGCCCCGGAATCCTTCACGGAAGCCGTGTTCAAGCGGGCGGGCGCCATCGCCGAATACCGGATCGTCGACGGCCCCGACATCGATCTCGACCGCATCGGCGAAACCCGCATCGGGGATGCTCTGGTCGAGGTGATCGACCCCGTGGCCGATTATGCGGAGCTGATGGAGCGGCTGGTGGATTTCGAGGCGATCTCCGGCCTGTTCCGCTCCGGGTTCCGGATGCGGTTCGATGCGCTGAGCGCCATCACGGGCCCCTATGCCAAGGCCATCCTCGAAGGACGCCTCGGGGCTCCCGCCGGCACCGTGGTGAACGGGGAGCCCCTGCCGGATTTCGGCGGCCACCATCCCGACCCCAACCCGGTCCACGCCCACCACCTCATGGAGCTGATGATGGGCCCCGACGCGCCGGATTTCGGCGCGGCCTCGGACGGGGACGGCGACCGCAACATGATCGTGGCCCCGGGGCTCTTCGTCACCCCGAGCGACAGCCTCGCCATCCTGACGAGCCATGCCCACCTGGCGCCGGGCTATGCGGGGGGCCTTGCGGGCGTCGCCCGCTCCATGCCCACGAGCCGCGCCGCCGACCGGGTGGCGGCCAAGCTCGGCATCGGCTGCTACGAGACGCCCACGGGCTGGAAGTTCTTCGCCAATCTTCTCGACGCGGGCCTCATCACCCTGTGCGGCGAGGAGAGCGCGGGCACGGGCTCCAACCATATCCGCGAGAAGGACGGCCTCTGGGCGGTCCTGCTCTGGCTCAACATCCTGGCGGTGACGAGGAAGCCCGCCGACCGGATCGTGCGCGACCATTGGGCCGCCTTCGGGCGCGACTACTACGCCCGCCACGATTACGAGGAGATCGAGACGGAAGGGGCCAACGCCCTCATGGCCCACCTGCGCTCCAGGCTCGCCGCCCTTCCGGGCGAGCGCCTCGGCGGCCTCACGGTGGAGGCCTGCGACGACTTCTCCTACACGGACCCGGTGGACAGCTCGGTGACGCCCAAGCAGGGCGTGCGGGTTCTCTTCGCGGAGGACGCCCGCGCCGTGTTCCGCCTGTCGGGCACCGGCACCGCGGGCGCGACGCTTCGGGTCTATCTGGAGCGCTTCGAGCCCGACCCGGCCCGCCACGGCCTGCCCACCGCGGAGGTCTTAGGCCCCGTGGCCGACGCCGCCAACGCCCTCGCGGACATCGCCCGGTTCACCGGCCGCGCGGCGCCGAGCGTGATTACGTAGGGGCGAATGGTGGGTGGTGAATGGCGAGTGGTGAGTGGCGAATGGCGGCGAGGGTGAGTGGTCAGGAGGGCGATGAGGTCAAATTCCCCATTCGCCATTCGCCACCCACCATTCGCCCCCTACCTCAATACGTCTCCCACAACCCCGGCGTGGCGAATTCGACGAGGTGCCCGTCCGGGTCGCGGAAATAGACGCTCCGGCCGCCCTTGGCCCAGGTCGTGCGGCCCTCGACCGCGATGCCGCGCTCCCGCAGGCGCTCCTCCCAGGCGGGAAGGTCCTCGGCCGAGACGGCGAAGGCCATGTGCAGGGGGCCGCGCCCGTCATGGGGCGGGATCGTGCCGCCCGGCATGGTCATGGTCTCGGCCGACGCCCCGCGCAGGAAGAGGAGCAGCACGCTCCGGCCGCCCACGTCGAAGGCGCACATGCGCCGATCCGCCCGCAGGAGCGGCAGCCCGAGGGCGCTCTCGTAGAACGCGCTGGCGCGGTCCAGATCGTCCACGTAGAGCGCCGTTTCGAGAATCGAGTTCAGTGCGGGCATCCGCGTCTCCCAGGGATCTCCTGCCTGCTCGGAGCATGGTCCGGCTGAAGGGCCATTTGTCCG
>DATHAU010000769.1:0-3270 GCA_035296545.1 Microvirga sp. | reverse complement strand
CATGCTCGGGCGCGCCGCGGGATCGGATTTTCCGCCTCGTCGCGACCGGAAGCTTCCTGGAAAATCCCGGCATTCATTCGCAATATCCGGGGATTGCCGCCGGGAGAGCCCGGTCAGGGGCTGGGCGCGTCCGCCCCTGCGCGGATAGGGGCGATGCCTGCGCCGCGCCCTGCGGCAGATAAGGATTAACCCTCTTTAGGCCTGATCCTCGCCTCAATCACAAATTCTCCGCATTGATTGCCTCTGTCTGCGTCAGTTGGAGTTCCGAATGAAGTTTCCGTCCTGGGGCAACGCCGTCCTTCTCTCCGCCTGCTTGCTTGCTTCCTCAGGGGCGGTCGAGGGCGGAAAGGCGCGGGCGTTCGACTTCTTCGGGCTGTTCGGCTCCGGCGACAAGCCTCCCCCGCCCTCGCCGAACGCGCTGCCCTACGCGCTGACGTTCGAGATCGCCGGCGGCGAGAGGGCGCTCAAGGAGACCTTGCAGAACACTTCCACCCTCTACCGCCTGCGCGCCGATGCGCCGCCGGACGGCGAGTCCCTCGTGCGGCGCGTCCAGGCGGATTTCGCGCCTCTCATCGATGCGCTCTGGGGATCGGGCTATTACAACGCCCGGCTGGTGTTCGACGTCGGCGGCTCCGTTCTGGACATGGGGGCTGAACCGGCCGCCGCCATCCGGGCCGCCGAGGCCTATCGCGCCAGGGCGGCGGTGCCGATCCAGGCCCGGATCGATCCCGGACCCCTGTTCCAGCTCCGCACCATCCAGGTCAACCACGCGCGGGCGCGCCGGCCCTTCTCCCCGCAGGAGCTGCCGCAGCGGGTGGTGAAGCTCGAACCCGGCGATCCGGCTCGGGCGGCGGACCTGAGAGCCGCGCAAGCCAGGATGGTGGACCATTTCAGGGCGCAGTCGCGCCCCCTCGCCAAGGCGGTGAGCATCGATCCGGTGGTCTTCCACCCGGCGCGCATCATGGATGTGGCCTACACCCTCGACCCGGGGCCGGTCGCCCCCATCGGCGACATCGCCGTGTCGGGCACGCAGAACGTCGATCCCGCCGTGGTGCGCTCGTTCATCTATCTGGAGCCCGGCGATCCCTATTCCCCCGAGGCCCTGGCCGACACCCGCCGATCCGTCGCCACCCTGCAGGCCCTGAGCTCCGTCCGCATCCGGGAGGCGGAGGCCCTCGACCCGCAGGGCCGTCTGCCGATCTTCGTCGAGGTCACGGAGCGGCTGCCGCGGGTCGTGGGCTTTTCCGCCCGATACTCCACCACCGACGGCCCGGCCGTCCGCGCCTATTGGGAGCACCGCAACCTGTTCGGCGGCGCCGAGCGGCTGCGCCTGGAGGCGGACATTTTCCTCGCCCCCCGGAACGACGGCACCCAGATCAAGGGCATCGACGACTTCGAGCGCTCCGATCTCGGCGGGCGTTTCCGGGCGAGCTTCCTCAAGCCGGCGCTGGGCGGCAGCCGCAACGACCTCCTGGTCGACGCCCGGGTCGAGCGGGACCGGACGGGCGGAGACCGCTTCGGCGGATATACCAGCCGCCTTGCGGACGGCACGGCGTTCATCCGGCACCGCTTCAGCGACACGTTCTCCGTCCAGGCGGGCGCTCAGGTGCAGAAGGGCCAGACCAGCGACGTGCTGGGGCAGATCGACTATCTCGTGGTCGGCACCCCCGCATCCGTCACCTACGACTCCACCGACCGGCCCCTCGATCCCACCCGCGGCATGCGGATCAACGCGACGGTGTCGCCCTATCCGACCTTCCTGGGCTCGACGGTGGGCATGGTGGTGGGCGAGGCGAACGCCTCCGCCTACTACGCCCTCGACGAGGATGCGCGCTATATCCTGGCCGGCAGGCTGGGCGTCGGCTCGATCCTGGGCGCCGAGTTGGACGAGATCCCGGCCAATTTCCGCTTCTTCGCCGGCGGCGGCGGCTCGGTGCGCGGGTTCCGCTACCGGAGCCTCGGGCCCATCGGCCCCTTCGGCCAGGTGGTGGGCGGGCGCAGCCTGCTCGAAGCCTCCCTGGAGGCCCGCATCAAGATCACCGACACCATCGGCATCGTCCCCTTCGTCGATGCGGGCGGCGCATTCGAGTCGAGCTATCCGGATTTCGACGAGACCTTGCGCGTCTCGGCGGGGCTGGGGCTGCGCTACTACACGGCCATCGGGCCGATCCGCCTGGATATCGCTGCGCCCCTCAACCGGCGCCAGGGTGACAAGCCAGTCTCACTCTACGTGAGCATCGGACAGGCCTTTTGACATGACCATGCGCCGCCTTCTCGTTCCAGCGCTTGCGCTTCTTCTCCTGGCAGGGTCCATCTTGCTCGCCTCCGCCCTTCGGACTCGAAGCGCCGAGGAGGACAAGGGCGTTCTGGCGTCCCTCATCTCCCGCGCCCTGTCCACGCCCGCAACCCGCGTCTCCATTGGGACCGTCGAAGGCGCCCTGTCGTCCGACGCGACGATCCGCGACATCACCATCTCCGACCGGGACGGGGTCTGGTTCCGGCTTGACCGGGCGCGCATCGTGTGGCGTCGCCTCGCCCTGCTCTCCAAGCGGCTCGAGATCGACCGCCTGGAGATCGGCAGCCTGGAAGTCCTGCGCAAGCCGCTGCCCGCCGAGGAGGCCGTTCCCGGAGCGGACGAGCCCCTTCTTCCCGAACTGCCCGTCAAGGTTCAGATCGCCGATTTCCGGCTTCAGAAGCTCACCTTGGGCGAGCCCATCCTCGGGGTGGCGGCGCAGCTCTCGGCCACCGGCGCGGCCTCCCTGGGCAATCCGGCGGAAGGGCTCGACCTGCGCTTCGCGGCCCATCGCCTCGACGCCCCCGGCAACCTCACCGCCCGCCTGAACTACGCCTCCGAGAGGCTCGACCTCACCCTCGCCCTCGACGAGCCCGAGGGCGGCATCCTGGCCCGCGCCGCCAGCATCCCCGGCCTGCCGCCAGTGCGGCTCGATCTGACCGGCAGCGGAAGCCTCGACGCCTTCGGGGCTCAGCTCGCCTTCCATGCGGGGCCGACGATCGGCGCGACGGGGCGGGCCGATCTGCGCCGCGAGGGAGGCGTCAGGCGGCTCACCCTCAACACGGACGCGCGGGTCGAAGGCCTGCTGCCCTCCGCCGTCGCCCCCGTCTTTGCCGGAACGACGCAGCTGGTGGCCGACACCACCTTCGCCAATGACGGCGCCGTGGCGATTCCCCGGCTGACGCTCACCTCGCAGACCGCACGGCTCAGCGCGTCCGGCAGCCTCTCCGCCAGCAGGGAGGTGGATCTCAAGGTAT
>DATHAU010000768.1:0-3741 GCA_035296545.1 Microvirga sp. | reverse complement strand
CGTGAGCCCCACGCGCCGCCCCTAGTCTTCATATGGTGGCGACTTTTATCCTAGCGGGTTCCTGGGGGTGCCTCAACGGCGCTCGCACGCCCGGTTCATGCGGCAGGTTGGCCGACCCGGATTTCGTCTCTCGCTGGGCGATCATGACATCAGGTGACCAGACCCGCTGCAGCAGGGGTGCTGCGATCACCGCCGCGATCAGCACAAAGGCCGCAACGAGCCCGAGCCGTCCATACAGCACCGTCACGTGATGATGTCTCATGCATGCCGCCCAAATCGATGCACCTGAGGGCAAGCCTAGCGGTTCATATGGCGAAGGTGAGGCCAAAAAAAGCAAGGGGCCGATCCTGACACATGACGGCTCTTCAGCCCGCAGAGCACCCTCAGCCCCTTACGAGGAATCGCGCCCGGCCAAGCACCGAACGGGGTCTCTGTTGAGGGGCCGCCATGCGGTGCGGCCTGTCTGGTTTTGACATGCGCCGGTCCAAGCAGTCTGGGCGGGATCGATCATCGCCCTTGCGCGGATCCTAGGGCTTCACAGGGGCGCTTGGCTGGGGCTGGGCAGGATGGCGCGGCGTCACGGTGTCCGGATTTGACGGAATGTCGTTCTTGGCTTGGCCCGCCTCTCGTCCCGGCGCACCAGCCGGGTCAGTGTGCGTTCCCCGTAGGGCAAAGAATAGAACCACGACAGCAAGCGCAATTGCCGCCAATGCTGTCCAACTGCGGGAACCCATCATGCTCTCCTGGCCTGATCTGAGAGTGCTGAACTCGGACCAGATGAGCTGGTTCCTCCGGCCAAGCCGCATTCATGAAGAGCCTGCCGCAGAATTGCAGAGCTTGCGTCCGCTGCCGGCGGTTTGGCGGCTTCAATCTCGCCCACGAAATCGCGGAGGAGCCCGCGTCGGCGAAGGTGGGCGCGGTGAAGCAGCGGTCAGGAGCGCCTTTACCGTTGGGCGACGATCAGGCGAGAGGGCCACACATTCCGAAGAAGAGGCTCGGCGACGACACCGCCAATCACAGCGAACGAGGCCAGGATAAGCCCGACACGTCCACAGAGCGCAACACGATCCTTGCGGGTCATAGCAAACCCTCCGAGTGTCACAGATGGAAGATAACGTCAGCGGCTTTGACTGGTTGCCTGCTCGGGCGTGGAAAAAGCGGCCCATGCAGAGCTTGCGTCTGGGGCAATGCAGCCCTTCTTCGATCGTGAACCGGGTGCCTGACGCTTATCCTAATCTCCACGCAGCAGCCGGTTGCGGATGCCCGCTATGGTGACGAACACCATCGCGCCGCCAGGAACCACCACGGCCATTTCCGTCATCACATGGAGGAACGGATCATCGATCGAGGAGGCGCTGAACAGAACGATATAAAGCTCATGCGCGATCACTGATGCGGCGCCCAGAACGCCGCCCCAGCAGGCAGCGCCGGTCGCCGTCCATTGCGTCCTTGCCTCCACCCGAAGCGCCATCCCTCACGCCTGTGCTCATCAGCCTCGCGACCAGAAGGAAGCTATTTCCGGCCTGCGGTCTTTTCCGAGACCTGAGGTGACCCGATAGCCGGAACGGTTCTTGAACGCGGAACGGAGCCAAACCCGCTGGATCCTGTTACGAACTCTTTTCCTGTGCTTCCTTGAACGGGACGGTCAGAACCGTCTCACCGGACTCATCAAGGATTTCCACCACGAAGTCGGCCTTCTGCTTGGGGGACAGTTCACTCCAGTAGGGAACCACTTCGGCAAACACCCGGGCAATCCTCGTTGCGACCTGACGTGCAGCCTCAGCATCCTGCAGGTAAAAACTCTTAGGATACTTGATGCGGCCGCGCTTGTTCCAAACAAAAAAGCTGTACTTAGGCATGACCGAGTTTTAGTCATCCGGGCCAGGTGTGTAATGCGGTCTTGGGGACTACTACCGAGGATGCCGGCGATCAATTTAGAGATGCTGCCGTGGCTGTCCGGCTGAGCACCGAACCAAGGTCCGCCTCCTGCCCGTCAGGATCAAGGAACCGAGACCCCAGACTTGGGGCCCGGCGCTGAAGAGCAAACGGGAACGCAGCCGGCCCCCTTCATAATGGTTAAGCCATTTTCCTGGGTTCAAGACCAAGCCGCATTCGGGCATTCTCACCTCATCCTTGGTGACGGGGCCGTAGCTCAGCGGGAGAGCGCCTGATTTATCAGGAGGTCGGCAAGTTCAATTCCTGTCCGGCTCCACCAAGTCTCACCTGCTGATCCCCGCAACATCCCGGCTCGCCTTGAGAGCAGCCGTGCCCGCGCAGGATCACGGATCAGATTGCGACGGCGCTACTTGCCGCCCCATGACCCTGTTCGATACGGCGTGCCGTCCTTGTGCGTGTCTCCGGCCGTCGCGCTGTAGCGGAGGTCAATGTCGGAATAATCGACCGCGTCCTCATGGGGTCGGCGCGATCCGACCTCCAGGATCAGAGCAAGGCGATCCGAACGGTTTTGAAGGTGGTGGCCGTTCGGCTCTCCAGCTTTGAAGCCGGCGCAGTCCCCGGCGCGCAGGATCTCCTCGCGGCCTTCGGTGACGAGAACCACCTCGCCTTCAAGGATCCACACGAACTCGTCCTCAGCCGTATGCCAATGGCGCTGTCCCGACCACGCCCCCGGCGGCAACTGCAGCAAGTTGACCCCGAACTGCGTGAGGCCGGCGGCGTCACCGAGAGCCCGACGGACACGGTCCCGGCAGGGAACATCATAAGGCTCTGGGTAGTCGGAGCCTGCGCTGCAGGGCGCGGTAGCCACCTCGATCTTCGTCATGCATCCATCCTTTCACGATCAGGAGGAACATACAGGAGGTCAGGATGTCGGCGAACCTGGTCCGCTCAGGAGCTTCTGCGAACGCTCCCGCCGCTTCGCCTGCGCCACCGCCCCGAGCGCTCGGCCAGCCTCAACCTCAACGCCGAACTCCTTCGCCGGCTGGAGGCCATGAATTCCAAGATGAGGGCATTGCGTCATGCAGCTTGGAAGGCCCGCCACGCTCCGACCCCGGGTTCGGTCGGCTCGTCTGTGGGCGAGTTGATCAACCCTTCGGTTCTCCCTCTGCCTGGAACGTGGTCGGGGCTTTGGTAACGGGAGGCCATTTTCTGGGGCCATTCCGTCAATTCTGATCAACCTCGGTGAACTGATACGTATGCGCAAGCCATCTTACTGCTCCTGCACGAGGCGGCGATCTGGCGGGCTGGCGCATCTGATGGGCAATGCCAGAAAACTCCCCAGGGTCATTCTCATCAAAGCAAGGCAGGGAATCTGGGGGCGAAGACCAGGCGGCGAATGCGCATGTTAGAAACATGCGAAATGGGCGCATGTTCTTGCAGCATTCCGGGCCGAACCGAGGGGGCGGCTTCGCCGAGAATGTCTGAAACCCTTATTTTGCAAGGAGTTTTGATGGTGCTGCTGGCAGTCTGGAGCGAACCGGTCTCTGAACTTGATTCCCTGCCAGCAGGGAAATTCCCAGGGAAACGGCACAGAAAATCAGGCCCCAACATACTCTCTGAGCCCAAAATCCCTGCATCCGCAGCAACTTACAACCTGGCGTCCAATACGATGAGCAGGGAATTGCGTCTACTACGCCAGGGAAGTGGAACTTACACGCAGGCAAGTCATGGTGAATGAATCAGTGCCAGACACAGCCTGGATGGTGTCTTGTGTTAACAACGCTCATAACAACCGGTGACAAAGAGACTGTACTTTCCTAGGCACTTGCTTGGGCACCCTCACCA
>DATHAU010000767.1:0-7206 GCA_035296545.1 Microvirga sp. | reverse complement strand
CGATCAGAAACCCGCAGCGCCCTCAGGAGCGGGATGCCCGGCACAAG
Source organism: Microvirga sp. (assembly GCA_035296545.1). Taxonomy (GTDB): domain Bacteria; phylum Pseudomonadota; class Alphaproteobacteria; order Rhizobiales; family Beijerinckiaceae; genus Microvirga. Next base: position 7,159 of record DATHAU010000767.1, on the reverse strand, counting down.
GCCGGGCATGACGGAAGGGTGTCAGCCCAGCCCAAAGCGCGGGAAGCGCTACGCGTCCCCTCTCCCGGGTGGGAGAGGGTCGCTCGCGTGAGCGAGACGGGGTGAGGGTAGGACGCTTCAAGGTGAAGCGCTCACGCCTCCGCGCACCACCGCTGTGCTCTTCGCGGAGAGGGCCTTTCCTCACCCGGCTGCTGCGCAGCCTCCCTCTCGCACTCGGGAGAGGGAGGGCCGCTGTCGCGGCCTTGCGTCTCTGCGATGAAGCAGCAGATCCCTTTGCCGGCTGGCATCCTGCCTCGGACACGCAGGTCTTCAGGGCGTCGCGGAAGGACGGGGAGATGACGTCACCCTCTGCGTGCCGGGCGATCGAGGCGCAGCCGAACCGCTTTCGTCTGGCGGCGAGGGCCGGATTGAGGCATGATCCTGCCGCTTCCCAACCTCTCGTGTGGACCATGACCTTCCTGCCCGACTGGAGCACCCTGTTCACCTATTCCGTGGCGGCCTTCGTGCTGTTCATCACCCCGGGGCCGGACATGAGCCTGTTCCTGGCCAAGACCATGGCGGGCGGGCGCAGGGCCGGCATGGCCGCCATGCTGGGCGCCATGGCGGGATGCTGCGTCCACACGCTGCTCGCGGCGCTCGGCCTCTCGGCCCTGCTGGCGGCCTCCGTGACCGCCTTCACGATCCTCAAGATCGTCGGCGCGCTCTATCTGCTGTGGCTTGCCTTCGACGCGGTGCGCAACGGCTCCGCCTTGCACGTGAGGGACGAGGGCCGGGCCGAGGTCTCGTTCTGGAAGACCTTTCTGGTGGGGATCGGCATCAACCTCACCAACCCCAAGGTGGTGCTGTTCTTCGTGACCTTCCTGCCGCAATTCGTCGATGCGGCGGACCCGCACGCGGCCGACAAGCTGGTGTTCCTCGGGCTCTATTTCGTGGTTTTCACCGCCCCCATGTGCGCCGTCATGATCCTGGCGGCCGACCGGGTGATCGCCCTGCTGCGCGACCATCCGAGGGTGATGCGGGGGATCGACTATTCCTTCGCGGGCCTCTTTTCCGCCTTCGCCCTCAAGATCCTGACGACGGCGTCCCGTTAGGAAGGGGCCGGCCTCCCGCCTCGCGGCCGGCGATGGCCCAATAGACAAGGCCCGCGGCAGCCCCCGTGAGCCCGAGCACGAGGCTCACATGCAGCTCGGCCGGGTTCGCCACCCGGGCCGTGCCGCGCAGGATCCACGGCACCGCCGCCGTGAGCACGCCGGTCGCCCCCGCATGCCAGACCAGGCTGCGCATCCCGAGCGCCTCGCTGAGGATGGCGATCAGGAGCGGCGGCAGAACAAGAAGCGTGAACACGATGCGCCCCACCGCCAGGAACGCCTCCGCCACGATCGGGCCGGGGTCGTCGCTGGAGAACACCGCATCCACGAAGGACAGGAACCCGACGAAGAGCGTATCCCCCGTCAGCACCGCCATGACCGGGTCGACCAGGGTGGCGACGAGAAAGAACAGACTGCTCGCGCCGACGGCGATGAGAAGCGCGAAGGGGATGAGCAGGAGCCAGCGGATCATGCCGCCTCTATAGCACGGGCGTTTTCGGGTGTCCGCGCGATGGCGATGCGCCAGTAGATGCAGCCGCAGATTGCCCCGGACAGGAGGTTGTCCAGCAGGATCATCAACAACCGCCAACTGCTGATTTCCAGGGAGGCGCCGGTGAGCGATACCATGACTCCGAGGGAGCCCAAACCCACTCCGGCTCCGCCCAGCATGCACCAGCCCTTCGCGCGGATCTTGAGGCGGTGGAGGATCGCCGCGCAGATGCTGGCGAGAATCAATGTCGGAAGCCCGAGGAGCACAAGGCCGCCGGTTGCCAACCGGATCGCTAACCGAAGGTCGCCGAAACCATCCGAGCGGTTGATCGGGCTGGACAACAGATAGGGCACCAGCATGACCAGATAAGGCGCTGCAAGGGTAGCCGCTACGACACCCAGAATATGGCGGTGCACGGTCGTCTCCGGGTAGATCCTTACATCCGGAGAAAAGATATCATGTTACGAACGAGAAGGGGAGGCGCGACCAGAACCGGCAGCGCCGGAGGGCTGCGAACCGCAGGAAAGCCTTGCGCCTTGCTTCCCGTCTACTCCCCGTCCCCCAGGGCATAGACGCCCTCGGCCCCGATGCCCTGTTCGGCCATCAGGCGGGCGCGGGCGCGCAGCTTTTCGGTCTCGCTCTTGAGCTGGCCGCAGGCGGCCAGGATGTCGCGGCCGCGGGGGGTGCGCACCGGCGAGGCGTAGCCGGCCCGGTAGACGATCTCGGAGAAGCGCTCGATCCGCTCCCAGTCCGAGCACTCGTATTTGGAGCCGGGCCAGGGGTTGAACGGGATCAGGTTGATCTTGGCCGGAATGCCCTTGAGCAGGCGCACGAGTTCGCGCGCATCGGCGTCCGAGTCGTTCACCCCTTTCAGCATCACGTATTCGAAGGTGATGCGGCGCGCGTTCGACAGGCCCGGATAGGCCCGGCAGGCGTCGAGCAATTGACCGATGTCGTATTTGCGGTTGATCGGCACCAGCACGTCGCGCAACTCGTCGCGCACCGCGTGGAGCGAGATCGCCAGCATGGTGTTGGCCTCGAGGCCTAAGCGCTCCATCTGCGGCACCACCCCGGAGGTGGACACGGTGATGCGGCGGCGCGACAGGCCGAGGCCCTCGTTGTCCGACAACACGCCGATGGCCGCGACCACGTTGTCGGTGTTGTAGAGCGGCTCGCCCATGCCCATGAACACGATGTTGGACACGAAGCGCCCGCCGTCGCTGGGAACGAAAGCGCCTTCCGGCGGGGTGGCGTCGGGCCAGTCGCCGATGCAGTCGCGGGCGACGATGAGCTGCGCCACGATCTCGGCGGAGGTGAGGTTGCGCACCAGGCGCTGGGTGCCCGTGTGGCAGAAGGAGCAGGTGAGCGTGCAGCCCACCTGGCTCGACACGCAGAGCGTGCCGCGGTCCACCTCGGGAATATACACGCACTCGATCTCCGCGCCCCGGTCGAGGGGGCCGGTGGAGGCCATGCGGATGAGCCATTTGCGGGTGCCGTCCTTGGACACCTGCTCGGACATGACCTGAGGCCGGGCCAGCGTATAGGCGGCCGACAGCCTCGCGCGCAGGTCCTTGCCCACGTTGGTCATCTCGGCGAAGTCCCTGGCGCCGCGGAAATAGATCCAGTGCCAGATCTGGGCCACGCGCATCTTGAGCTCGCGCTCCGGCACGCCGATGGCGGCCAGGGAATCCTTGAGCTGGTCGCGGGTGAGGCCGATGAGGGACCCGCCGCCGGGGGCGGCGCCCGCCACGGCGCTGAGCTCGGCGGTCTTTTCGATGGAAGCCGCCTCCTGCCGCGCCTCTTGCCCCGCCGCCCGCGCGGCGTCGCTTACGGCCACGGGGGCCGCATGGGGGTTGCGCTTGGCGATGTCGAGCATCGTCGCCATGGGAAATCTCAAGCCTTCGTCTGAGGGGAACGGTCGGGTTCTATAACACGATTGCGCCGGAAACGTGAGGCCCTGACGCATGATCCGGGCCGGTCGCCCGAAAAACATGCTCATGACGGCCTTCGTTTTCAACCGTTCAAGGCGGTTTTTCAGGTCGCGCATTCCTTGCGGGCGCGCTCCAGGGCCTGGCCGAAGCCGTTCAGGGAATAGCGGTCCGTGAGCTGGTTGCCGCGGGCGGATTGCGCCTTCACGGTCACGCTGGAGGCCTTGGACATGGTGCCGATGGCCTGGCCTTCCTCGGCCGGGTTCTTCAGCCAGGCATTGGTGGCCTTGGTGAGAAGGGCATAGGAAGCGGTGCCGATGGCGGCCTCCGCGGGGCCGTTCTCCCGGGCGGCGAAGCCGAGCACCAGGGCGACCTCGTTCCTCACGTTCTCGGCCGGGCGGAAGGACACGAACAGATAGGCCGGGTCCCGGCTCAGGTTCTTCGGCAGCCGGTCCTTGGGCTGGCTCAGCGCATAGCAGATCTTGGAGCGCCCGGCCTGGGCGGTGTAGACGCCCCAGTCGCCGAAGGTGGCCACCAGCGACGAGCCGCCGGGCCCCGTGGCCGCCTGGGCCTGAGGCTGGGCCGGCTTGGCCGCCGCCGCAGGGGCGGGCTTGGCGCCTGCCGCCGGAGAGGGTTTCGCCGCAGGCGCCGTTCTGGCCGCCGGGACGGCCTTGGCCGGATTGGCGCGGGCGGGCTGCTGCGCGTTGGAACGCTGGGCCTGGGCAAGGACGGCCGGCCCGGTGGCAAGGGCGAGGACGGCGGACATCATGCCGGCGGCAAGGCCGCGCTTGAAAGAAGCGATCATCATGGGGCGGATCTTACATCCCGGCTGGTTAAGAACTCTTCACCGCCCATAAGGCGGCCGCCCAGGTTTGGCGATGCGTCGAAACGCGGCGTTCCGAATTCCAGCGCCCAAAAAATAAAGGCCGCCGAGGCAGCCTGGTGAGTCTCTAGGGAAAGTTGTTGATTGTTCAAATCGAGAGAAATCAAAACGCATCAGGCATGAACAAGGCGATCTATAAAGCAATTCAATATCGTTGCAATAAGTCTCTATTCTTTTTGCGTGAAAAATAATCCCATCGCGGTCAAGCTGGGCCCTTTCCCTTAAGACATCTCGCCGAGAACCTTACGGGCCTGGGCCCGGTGTTCTTCCGTGATGGAGCCTGCCACCTGCGTAATGGCCGCGGCCAGCACGGCGGCATCGTCGGCAAAGCCGATCAGGGGCAGGAGGTCGGTGATCGCATCGGTGGGCAGCACGAAATACGCGATGGCGCCGATGAGGATCAGCTTCACCCGGCTGGGCGTCCCGGAATCGGTGGCGCAGTAGAAGGCCGCCACCAGGTCCTCGGCGAAGGGGACGCGGCCGGCGACCCGCTTCAGCTTGTCCCAGAACCGGCGCTTCAGGCCCTCCCCGTCGCGGGTGGCCTCGCGCATGGCATCCATCTCGGCCTTGGTGAAAGGCTTGATGAGGGGGTCGCTCATGCATTCTGCTCCTCTGGCAAAGGGCGTTTCCGCCCGGCGGCGGATCCATTAGACATCAGGCCACCACAGGAGAAAACGCATGAAGCTCGACGAATCTATGGCAGCCATTGTCACAGGGGGCGCATCCGGCCTGGGCGAGGCCAGCGCCCGGATGCTGGCCGCGGACGGCGCAAGGGTGGCGATCCTCGACATGAACCAGGAGCGAGGCGAGAGGGTCGCCGGGGAGATGGGAGCCGTCTTCTGCCGGGCCGACGTGACCGACGAGGCCTCCATCGACGCGGCCCTCGAAGGGGCGCGGGCCAGGAACGGCGTCGAGCGCATCCTGGTCAACTGCGCGGGCATCGCTCCCGGCAAGCGCACGGTGGCCAGGAAGCGCGACACCGGCGAACTCGTCGCCCATGATCTTGCGAGCTTCCGCCGCGCGGTGGAGATCAACCTGATCGGCACCTATGCGATGATCTCCAAATGCGCCGCCGCCATGGCGGGGCTCGATCCCGTCACGCCGGACGGCGGGCGCGGGGTCATCGTCAACACCTCGTCGGTGGCGGCCCAGGACGGGCAGATCGGGCAGGCGGCCTATTCCGCCTCCAAGGGCGGGGTGCTGGGCATGACCCTGCCTATTGCCCGCGACCTTTCGGGCTTCGGCATCCGGGTGATGACGATCCTGCCGGGCCTCTTCCACACGCCCCTCTTCGAGGGCATCGCCGAGGATTACCGCACGGCGCTCGAGGCCAACGTGCCGTTCCCCTCCCGGCTCGGCCGGCCGGAGGAATACGCGGCCCTGGTGCGGAGCATCATCGAGAACGACATGCTCAACGGCGAGGGCATCCGCCTCGACGGCGCCCTGCGGATGCAGCCGAAGTAAAGGCCCTCAGGACACCTCGCCCCGGTTCTCGGGAAAGCCCACGAGGCCCGGGGTGCACAGCCACCCCTCGCGCCGGATCGTCCAGGCCTCGTAGGTGGGCGCGAAGAGGTTGGGCCGGTCGAAGGCCCCGAGCTTGATCTCGATCTCGTCGCCCCTGTCCCGGTGGAACGCCTGCGAGCCGCAGCGGGGGCAGAAGCAGCGCTCGCTCCCCGGCGCGGCCGACCAGGTCGCGACCTCGCCGGAGACGGTCACCTGATCGGCGGGGAAGATCGTGAAGGCGTTGAAGGGGCTGCCGCTGATCTTGCGGCAGGTCATGCAATGGCACAGGCCGACGCGCTTCGGCCTGCCCCGGGCCGCAAAGGTGAGCTGCCCGCAGGCGCAGCCACCCGTGAAAACGTCCGGCTCCGTCATGGCTCAGGTCCTGGCGAGGCCCGAGGCGAACCCGTCCATGCGCCGGGCCAGCTCGATGTCCCGGCGGGTGAGGCCGTTGGCGTCGTGGGTCGAGAGGGTCACCTCGACCCGGTTGTACACGTTGAACCATTCCGGATGGTGGTTCATCCCCTCGGCCACCAGGGCGACCCGGGTCATCCAGGCGAAGGCGGCGCTGAAATCGTCGAACATGAACCGCTTGTGGATGGCGTCGCGGTCGCTCACGAGCGCCCAGCCGCTCAAGGAGGGCAGGAGCTCGGCGCGTTCGGGATCGGTCAAGGGGGACATGGGCTCACGCTTCATCGAGGGCAGGTCTTCCCTAGTGATGAGGCGGCGAGGGCAGCTTTCAAGTCCTGACGGGTTGCGGGCGAGCGGAGGGGAAGGGAATCCTTAGCGCGGAACCACGCCCCCTTTTCCCTCCCCCTTGTGGGGAGGGAAAAGGGTGGCGGTGTGAGCGATAGCCTATGAAGGTCTGGCGCCTACACCCCCACCTCCACCTCCTCCCCACAAGGGGGAGGAGAGCCGGGTCAGCGCCCACTTGCGCAAGACGAAGCCCATCTTGGGCAAGGCCAGGACCGGCGCAGCCTCACGCCACCCCGAGCAGCCGGATCAGCCCCAGGCTGATGCCCATGAGCACCAGGAGCGAGAGGGTCACGGCCAGGGTCACCCGGCCGCCGACCCGGCCCAGGGCCTTCAGGTCGACCCCGAGGCCCAGCGCCGCCATGGCCACGACCGTGAGCAGGGTGGCGGCGGGGAGAACGGCCTTCAGGATCGCATCGGGGATGAGGCCGAGGGAGCGGAGCAGCGCCAGGCCCAAGAAACCGATGATGCACCAGGGCACCAGCCGGTTGAGGGAAAGGCCCGGCCTCGCGGCCTG
>DATHAU010000766.1:0-1534 GCA_035296545.1 Microvirga sp. | reverse complement strand
CCGGGCCGCGTTGATCCCGGCCACCAGGCCCTGGGCCCCCGCCTCCTCATAGCCCGTGGTGCCGTTGATCTGGCCCGCCAGGAAGAGGCCGCTCACGGCCTTGGTTTCGAGCCCGGCGGTGAGGTTGCGCGGGTCCACGTAGTCGTACTCGATGGCATAGGCCGGCTGGAGCATTTTTGCCCGCTCCAGGCCTGGAATCGCGGCCAGGAAGGCAAGCTGCACGTCCTCGGGTAGGGAGGTGGAGATGCCGTTGGGATAGACCACCGGGTCGTCGAGCCCTTCCGGCTCCAGGAAGATCTGGTGCCCGTCCCGGTCGCCGAAGCGCACCACCTTGTCCTCGATGGAGGGGCAATAGCGCGGCCCCTGCCCCTGGATGTCCCCGGAATACATGGCCGAGCGGTGCAGGTTGCCCCGGATCAGCTCGTGCACCCTGGCGTTCGTGCGGGTGATGCCGCACTCGATCTGCGGGGTGGTGATCCGCTCCGTCAGGAGGGAGAACGGCACCGGGTCGTCGTCGGCGGCCTGCTTGTCCACGGAGGCCCAGTCGATGGTGCGGCCGTCGAGGCGGGGCGGGGTGCCGGTTTTCAGGCGGCCGAGGGTGAAGCCGAGCCGCCGGAAGGTTTCGGGCAGCCCCAGGGACGGCTTTTCGCCCATGCGGCCGGCAGGGATCTTCCTCTCGCCGATATGGATCAGCCCGGACAGGAATGTGCCGGTGGTGATCACCACCGTAGCCGTCGCAAGAACGCGCCCGTCCGTGAGCCGCAGCGCCGTCACGCGCCCGTCCTGAACCACGATGTCGTCGGCCTCCCCTTCCACGATGGCGAGGTTGGGAGTGCCGGCGAGTTCGGCCTGCATGGCGCGGGCATAGAGCTTGCGGTCCGCCTGGGTGCGGGGGCCGCGCACGGCCGGTCCCTTGCGGCGGTTGAGCAGGCGGAACTGGATTCCGGCCCGGTCGGCGATGCGCCCCATCAGCCCGTCGAGGGCGTCGATCTCGCGCACCAGATGGCCCTTGCCGAGCCCGCCGATGGCCGGGTTGCACGACATGGCGCCGACCGTGGAGAGCTTGTGGGTGACCAGGGCCGTGCTGGCGCCCATGCGCGCGGAAGCGGCCGCAGCCTCCGCTCCGGCATGGCCGCCGCCGACAACGATCACGTCGTAAGACCCACTCATGCTCGTCTCCATGCTCCAGGATGGGAGCAGGTTGGTTCTCTGGAAAGGGCAGACGGTCTTGCGTGAACGAAGAGCCAGGTTCCGAGCGGGCGCCGCCGCCTTGCCGCAGATTGCTTTAGGACCGGGACGGGCAGAGGTCAAAGGGGCAAAATGTTTCACGTGAAACATTCGGGCGGACCGGCCACTTATGCTCCCTCTCCACCCTCCATGCCCGTGCCCCACCTGGCGTACAAGCAAGCTCAGTCCCGTAGCCTGTGATTACTTGCCGATGCAGAAGCTGGAGAAGAGCCGGTCGAGCACATGCTCCACATCCACCTGGCCGGTGATTTCCCCCACCGCCCGGGAGGCGAGACGCACCTCCTCG
>DATHAU010000765.1:0-5975 GCA_035296545.1 Microvirga sp. | reverse complement strand
GTCTATGACGCGCTCGTCGCTGCCGTCGAGGGCCGCGCCGGCGCGGCGGCCTCCGGGGCCTACTGACATGAACCGTCTTCCGCAGGAAATCATCCGCCGCAAGCGCGACGGCGGCGTGCTCGAAGCCGGCGAGATCGAGGGCTTCATCGAGGGCCTCACCTCCGGGGCGGTCTCCGAGGGGCAGGCCGCCTCCTTCGCCATGGCGATCTTCTTCCGCGGCCTGTCCGTGCCGGAGCGGGTGGCGCTGACGCGGGCCATGATGCAATCGGGCGAGGTGCTGCAGTGGAGCCTGCCCGGGCCCGTGCTCGACAAGCACTCCACGGGGGGCGTGGGCGACGCGGTCAGCCTGGCGCTCGCGCCGGCGGTTGCGGCCTGCGGGGGCTACGTGCCGATGATCTCCGGGCGCGGCCTCGGCCATACCGGCGGCACCCTCGACAAGCTCGACTCCATCCCGGGCTATGTGTCCCAGCCCGACATCGACGCCTTCAGGCGCGTCACCCGCGAGGTGGGCTGCGCCATCATCGGCCAGACCGCCGATCTCGCGCCCGCCGACAAGCGCCTCTACGCCATCCGCGACGTGACCGCGACGGTGGAATCCATCGATCTCATCACCGCGTCCATCCTGTCGAAGAAGCTGGCGGCCGGGCTGCAGGGCCTGGTGATGGACGTGAAGTTCGGCTCCGGCGCCTTCATGGACAATGCCGCCGACGCCCGCGCCCTCGCGGAAAGCCTCGTGCTCGTGGCCAATGGGGCGGGCCTGCCCACGAGCGCCTTGCTCACCGACATGAACGAACCGCTGGCCTCCGCCGCGGGCAATGCGGTGGAGGTCGCCTATACGGCCGATTACCTCACGGGCCGCCGCCGGGAAAAGCGCTTCCACCAAGTGACGGTGGAGCTTTGCGCCGAGATGCTGGTGCTGGGGCGGCTTGCAGGCGGCATCGTCGAGGCGCGCGAGCGGATCGAGGACGCCATCGCGTCGGGCAGGGCGGCGGAGGTTTTCCAGCGCATGGTGGCGGCCCTGGGCGGTCCCGCCGATCTCCTGGAGCGTCCGGCGCAGCACCTTCAGGCCGCGCCGGTGATCCGCCCGGTTCATGCGGAGCGATCCGGAACCGTGCAGGGCATCGCCTCCCGCGACGTGGGCGTCGCCGTGGTGGCCCTGGGCGGCGGCCGCACGCGGCCGCAGGACCCGGTCGATCATGCGGTCGGCCTCACGGAACTTGCCGGCATCGGCGAGGCGGTCGATGCCTCCCGCCCGCTCGCCGTGGTTCATGCGCGCAGCGAGGAGGCGGCGGAGGCCGCGGCCCGCGCCGTTCGCGCGGCTTACGCGGTCGGCGACGAGCAGCCCGCGCCGGGCGCCCTCATCCTCGAGCGCATCGGAGCCGGTTCATGAGCCTGCTCGTCGCTCTCACCTGGGACCCGCAGCCATGGGTCGAGCGCTTCAGGCGTTTTCTCCCCGGTCGCGAGATCCTGGTGCTTGGGGAGGATTTCGACCGCAGCCGCATCCGCTATGTGGCCACCTGGGGGCCCAAGCCCGGCAGCCTGTCGGACCTGCCGGCGCTGGAGGCGATCTTTTCGCTGGGCGCCGGCGTCGATCACCTCATGGGCTATCCCGATCTGCCCGAGGCGCCCATCGTGCGCGTGGCGCAGGACGACCTCACCCACCGCATGAGCGAATATGTGGTGATGCATTGCCTCATGCACCTGCGCGACCAGCGCCGGCACGATGAGGATCAGCGCGCCAGGCGCTGGCAGTTCGACCTGGCGCCGCCCAAGGCCGCGGACGTGCGCGTCGGCGTCATGGGGTTCGGCGTTCTCGGGCAGGATGCGGCGAGGAAGCTCGCCACCATGGGGTTCGACGTGGCCGCCTGGAGCCGCACCCCGAGACAGGCGCAGGGCATCGAGGTCTATGCGGGCGACGAGGGGCTGGCAGGCTTCCTGGGCCGCACGGACATCCTCGTGTGCCTCATGCCTCTCACGCCCGAGACCCGCGGCATTCTGAACCGCGGCCTGTTCCGGGGGCTCGCCCGGGACGGCAGGCTCGGCGGACCGATCCTCATCAATGCCGGGCGCGGCCGGTTGCAGGTGGAGGCGGACATCCTCGCCTGCCTCGACGACGGCACCCTGAAGGCCGCAACCCTCGACGTGTTCGAGGTCGAGCCCCTGCCGCAGGACTCCCCGCTCTGGGCCCATCCGGGCGTCACCGTCTCGCCGCACGATGCGGCCACCAGCGAGCCGGACGCCACCGCCCGCTACATCGCGGATCAGATCCGCCGCCACGAGGCCGGCGAGCCGTTCGAGAACGTGGTGGACCGGGCGCGGGGCTATTAGGCCATCCCCGGCGAAGCGGATGGAATGTCCGCGCCGCCGGACGGCTATTTCACCTCCACCTCGTAGATGTAGAGCACGGACTTGTCGTCCTCGGGCATGAAATAGCCGCGCAGGCCCGCCTCGCTCGGCTCGATCCAGACCGGATTGTGGGTCATGTCGAAGCCCGATGCGGTCCACAGCAGGACAGGGGTCTGGAACAGCGGACGGCCATCCGCGAGGCTCACCAGATCGAGGCCGCCGAGCCGGAACGGCGGCGCGTCGGGCGCCGTGCGCATCTCGGTGACGCCGGAGCACAGCATGCGATGGCCGCCGGCATATTTGCAGTCCTGATAATCCAGGTAGTGCGACGTGTTGGGTTTCCTGAGCGCTTCCGGGGCCTCGCCCGCATTGGTCGGCTTGCCGTTGGCGTCGAGGGGCCAGCGGTAGAACCGGCGGGAGCCCCAGCTGACCCCATGGAGGGAGTTGTCGTCCGTGTTGCGCACGAGCCCGCCCACATGGTCGGCGAAGCGGAACATCTCCTCCGCCTTCATGGTCTCCGGGTCGACCCGGTAGACGATGGAGCGGCTGTTGGGCCGATACTCGGCCACCGGCACCCAGAGATAGCGCCCGTCGTAGTCGATGCCGCCCGGATGGTAGACCGAGCCTTCGCCCAGGGTGATGCCGGCGATCAGGTTGCCCTTCATGTCGATCTTGAACAGGTGCCCGACCCCTGCTCCCACGTCCCGGTCATACCCGTCCACCGGTTGCGCAAAGCGCTTGGTCGGCGTCCTGATTTCGACGGAGGACACGAAGAGCGTGTCGCCGATCTTCACCATGCCCTGCGGGTGGTGCGTCAGGAAATTGATCGGAACCGCCTCGACCGGCTTCCACTGCGTGCCGCGCGAGAGCTTGGTCACGCGCTCGGCAATGATGTTGCGGTCGATATCGGCCGCCAAGGCGGCGGAGGCCGCTCCAGCAAGGCCAAGCGCCGCCAGGCCAATGGTCATAAGACCAAGAGAAAAGGGGCTCATCGGCTGTCCTCCCGGGTTCAGGATCCGCTTGTAGCAACAGGCCGTGTCGGTTTCATGTCGGGCTTGCGCCCCGCCGTGGCCGTCAGCCCAGGGGGTGTTTCCCGTCAAAGACGCCGGATCGACGTGATCGGCCCGTAGCTCGTCCTGCCGATGCGCTCCGCCGCAACGGCGATGGGCTCGATCATCACGGTCATGCTGTGGCCCGTGGCATGGATGAAGTTCGTCGCATCCGTCATCAGGCCCACATGGCCCTTCCAGAACACCAGATCGCCGCGCCGCAGGCCGGCGAGACCGGGCGTCACCTCGACCGGCGCGCCGAGCTGGCGCTCCTGCATGTCGCTGTCCCGGGGCGCCCGGACGCCGGATGCGGCGAGGGCCATCTGGGCGAGGCCCGAGCAGTCGATGCCGAGGCTCGTCCTGCCGCCCCAGAGATAGGGCGTGTGCAGGAACCGCTCGGCGACGCTCACGTGGTCCGCCTCCCGCGCGTCGAGCCCGGTGAGATGCGGGGCGTAGACCCAGCCGCCTCCGGCAAGGCGGGCGTAATCGCCCTGGCGGTCCGTCACGGCAACCTTGGAGTTCAGGCTCAGGTAGCCCTCGAAGGGCAGCTTCAGGTTGGGGCCGGGATAGACGAAGGTTCGGATCGCGCCGATCCTGTGGGTCGGCTCCGGGCCCGGATCGACCAGGGAGCCGCTCGGCAGGTAGCCCACATAGCCGTCCTCGTGCAGCTGCGCCCAGGCCCAGCCCTCGTGCTCGTCGTAGACGGTCACGCTCTCGCCGAAGATCGCCTGGGTGTCCATGGGGGCGTCCCCGGAGGGATGGCGGTGCAGGGGCGCGAAGGCTGCGCCGACGCGCCTGGCGACGCCCGCCGTGAACCGCTCGGCCTCCACCTGCCCGCGCAGGCTCTCGGCGGCGAGGTCGGCCCGGAAGGGCGTGATGCGGCGGTCGAAATTCATCGGCTTGTCCTCAAGGGCGGCGATCCGGTTGCCTGGAGCATTGTCGGCGCAAGTGGTTACCGAACCTTGCGAAAAACCATGGGTTCCCGGCAAAATCGGGAGCGTGCGGGCCGGTCGGGCGGTTACCCTTGGGCGCCGTAGCGCTCCTTCAGGAGAGAATACATCAGCCGCGCCGCCTGGACCTCGCCGCCCTCCGGGCGCGCGGGCCGGGTCGAGCTGTTCCAGGCGAAGATGTCGAAATGCACATGGGCCTTTGCGGCGCCGACGAAGCGGCGCAGGAACAGGGCGGCGGTGATGGAGCCCGCCATCGGCCCGCCGGTGTTGTTCATGTCGGCGAACTTGGAATCGAGCTGGCTCTGGTAGGGCATCCAGAGGGGCAGGCGCCAGACGGGATCGTTCACCGCCATGCCGTGGCGGGCGATCTCGGCGGCAAGCCCGTCGTCATCGGTGTAGAAGGGCGGCAGCTCCGGGCCGAGGGCCACCCGGGCGGCTCCCGTAAGCGTTGCGAAATCGACCACGAGATCCGGGTTCTCCTCGTCCGCCAGGGCGAGCGCATCGGCCAGGATGAGGCGGCCTTCCGCATCCGTGTTGCCGATCTCCACCGAGATCCCCTTGCGGCTCGGCAGGATGTCGCCGGGCCGGAAGGCGTTGCCCGCGATGGAGTTCTCCACCGCCGGAACGAGCACCCGCAGGCGCAGGCGCAGCCCCGCCCCCATGATCATGTCGGCCAGCGCCAGGGCGGCCGCCGCGCCGCCCATGTCCTTGCGCATGAGCAGCATGGAGGAGGAGGGCTTGATGTCGAGCCCGCCCGTGTCGAAGGCGACGCCCTTGCCCACGAGCGTCACGCGCGGCGCGTCCTCGTCGCCCCAGGTGAAGTCGATGAGCCGGGGAGCGACGGCCGAAGCGCGACCCACCGCGTGGATCATCGGGAAATTCTGCCGCAGCAGATCCTCGCCCACGATGCTCGTGAAGTTCGCCCCGTGCCGCTCCGCGAGGCTGCGCGCCGCCGCCTCGATGCCGTCGGGGCCGAGATCGCTGGTGGGCGTGTTGACGAGATCGCGGCCTCTGGCCACCGCCTCCGCGATGCGGGACACCTCCTCCGCATCGACGCCCGCCGGGGTCGCGAGGCGGACCGCTTTCTCCGGGCGCTTGCGGTAGCGGGTGAAGGCGTAGGAGCCGAGAAGCCAGGCCAGCGCCGCAAGGGCCGGGTCCGGCGCTTCGGTCTCGAAGCGGTAGATTCCCTCCGGCAGCAGGGTCGGGAGCTTGCCCACCAGGAAAGGATCGTCGTGCCTGGCATCCTCGCCATGGAGGCCGAAGGCCACGCCGAGGAGATTGCCGTCCTGATCCGGCAGCAGGCAGTGGCTTCCCGCCTTGCCCTCGAACCCCTGCGCCTTCGCGAAGGCCTGAGCCGCCTGCGGCAGCCCTGAGGCGATCCCGGGCCATGTGCCCTCGGTCACGAGCCAGACGGGGCGCGAGGACTCGGCGGCGGAGGCGAGGAGGGGATGAGGCATGGGTTTTCGACCTGGCGGCTGGGGAGAGCGTTCGAGGCGCATGTTGTATGGGCGAAAGGAGCCCCTGTCATCCCGCCGATGTGAGTTCCCCTCCCCGCAAGGGGGAGGGAAGAGGCGCAGCTCACCCCTGCGCGTGATGGCGCACGATCCGCGCCAGGCCGGCGATGAGCGCC
>DATHAU010000764.1:0-5657 GCA_035296545.1 Microvirga sp. | reverse complement strand
CGTGCCGAGGCCGATGATGGCGGAGAGGCGGATGCCCGCCAGGATCACCGGCAGCGCCAGGGGCAGCTCCACCTGGAACAGGCGCTGGCGGGGATTCATGCCCATGCCCTTGGCGGCGTCCAGGGTGCGGGGGGACACCTGTTCCAGGCCGGTCAGGGTGTTCTCGAAGATGGGCAGCAGCCCGTAGAGGAAGAGCGCGATGAAGGTGGGTTTCTCCCCGAAACCCACAAGGGGCACCGCGATGGCCAGAACCGCGATGGGCGGAAAGGTCTGGCCCATGTTCACGAGCCCCCGGGACAGGGGGAGGAAATCGCCCCCGGCGGGACGCGTCACGAAGATCCCGAGCAGCACGGCCACGACCGTGCTCGCAAGGGTCGCGCCGGCCACCGTGCGCAGGTGCGAGAGGGTCAGGCCGAGCAGGCTGCCCTGGTTGTAGATCGCCGGCGCATTGTTCACGGTGAGCGGCTCGAACGCGAAGGCGAAGAGCCCGGGGGCCGCCAGGAAGGCTGCGAGCAGGACGAGCGCCGCGAGGCGCAGGAGGGCCGGACCCGCTTTCATGGGCGGGACCGCCCGCGCCGGAGGATCCCCGCGACGCTGACCCGGCCGATGACGGCTCCGGATGCGTTGGCCACCGGCAGGGCCTCCCGCCCCGTCCAGATCAGCCGGGAGAGCGCGTCGTGAAGGCTGGCGGAGGCGGGAAGCGGCTCTCCCTCCGACGCGCCGGGCTCCAGGGCCTCCCGCACCCGGGCCAGGGACAGGAGGCGGAACGGCCGCTCGGCCGTTCCCACGAGGCGTTCCACGAAATCATGCGCCGGGCGGGTCAGCAGCTCGGCGGGCGTCGCATATTGCAGAAGCCGCGCCTGATCCATGACGGCGATGCGGTCGCCGAGATGGAAGGCCTCGTTCATGTCGTGGGTCACGAGCACGATGGTGGTGCCGAGGCGGCGCTGGATCGCCAGCAGCTCGTCCTGGGCCTTGGCGCGGATCACCGCATCGAGGGCCCCGAAGGGCTCGTCCATGAGCAGGAGGGCGGGCTTTGCGGCCAGCGCCCGCGCCACTCCCACCCGCTGCTGCTGCCCGCCGGAGAGCTGGTGCGGGAATTTCCGGGAAAACTCCGCCGCGTCGAGGCCGAACAGGTCGAGCAGTTCCTCCACCCTGGCCCCGATCCGCCTGCGGTCCCAGCCGAGAAGGCGGGGCACGGTGGCGATGTTCTCGGCCACGGTGCGGTGCGGGAAGAGGCCATAGCCCTGGATGACGTAGCCGATCCGGTGCCGCAGCTCGTCCTCCGGAATCGACTGGGTGTCCTGGCCGTCGATGAGCACCCGTCCGGCGCTCGGCTCCACGAGCCGGTTGATCATGCGCAGCAGGGTCGACTTGCCCGCCCCCGAGGTGCCGACCACGACCGCGACCGCGCCCTCCTCGACCGTGAAGGACACGTCGTCGACCACGGGGGTCGAGTCGTAGAGCTTGGTGAGGTGCTCAAGCTCGATCATGGGAGCGCCCCTTGGCCAGATCGATGATCGCATCGAGGATGATGGCGGCGGCAAACGACAGGGCCACCGTGGGGATCGCGCCCAGCAGCACGAGATCGATGGCCGACTGGCCGATCCCCTGGAACACGAAGGCGCCGAAGCCCCCTCCCCCGATGAGCGCCGCGATGGTGGCGAGCCCGAGATTCTGCACCAGCACGATGCGGATGCCCGCCAGGATGAACGGCAGGGCCAGGGGCAGCTCGACCGCCGTGAGGCGCTGGCGCTTCGACAGGCCCATGCCGCGGGCGGCGTCCACCACCCGCGCCGGCACCTGGTTCAGGCCCAGGACCGTGTTGGCCACGATGGGCAGCAGGGAATAGAGGAAGAGAGCCACGAAGGCAGGCGCCGCCCCGATGCCGCGGATGCCCAGGGCCGCCGCGAGGGGCACATGGGCGGCCAGGGCCCCGAGGGGCACCATGAGCATGCCGAAGAGCGCGATGCTCGGGATGGTCTGGACGATGCCGAGCCCCTGGAGCAGCGCCACCCTGACGGGGCGGACGCGGTGGCCGAGAAGGCCGAGGGGAAACCCCACGAGACCCGCGGCCGCCAGGGAGCCCAAGGCCAGCACGAGATGCTGGCGCGCCTCGCGCCAGAAGCTGTCGGCCCGGACCGCGTATTCCTTGAGGATGGAAAGCCCGTCCCAGAGGCCCGAGAGGAGGAGAGCCGCAAGGGCGGCCGCCGCCCCGGCGAGCATCGCAAGGCGCGCCAGGGGACCCAGGCGCAGGCGGATCAGCGCATCGGCGGCCAGCAGACCAAAGGACAGGGCGAGAAGCCAGAAGCCCGTGGAGGGCGAGACCCGCGCGAAACTGTTGCCGGCCGGAACGACGAAGCCGGCGGACGCTCCCACCGCGGGAACGATGATCGCCAGTCCGACGGCGGCGGCAGTCAGTCGAGCGAGGGGAGCGCGGACCAAGGTCGCGCCGGCCGCGATGCCGAGCGCCACCGCCACGACGGCAAGCGCCATGACGGCAGGCAGCGCCTCCCACAGCATGCGCGCCTCGCCCGAGACGATCCGGTTGGCGCGATAGGTCACGAAGGGAGCGGCAAAAAGCGCAAGGCCGACGAGAAGGGCGATGACGCTTCCCAGTCGGTCGAGAGCAAGGGTGGGGCGCGGCGACGACATTTCGAGCGCGCCCGGTTCTGAGAGAAGCGTCTTCACGGCCAATCTGATGTTCGTCCCGCACCTGACATAGGAGAAGCGTCGGATGAAAGCATCAGGTCATGCGAGGCTCATCCTCATTTCAGGAAGCCGTCTCATTTCAGGAAGCCCTTGGACTTCAGGTACTCGGTGGCCACCGCCTTGGCGGGCTCGCCGCCCACCTGAACGCGGGCGTTCAGGCCCTGGAGGGTGGTGAGGTCGAGGGACGCGAAGACGGGCTTGAGGATCTCGGCGATCTTGGGGTTCTCCTTGAGCACCGATTCCCGGACGATCGGGGCGGGCGCATAGACCGGCTGCACGCCCTTGTCGTCCTCCAGCACCACGAGGCCGGAGGGCGCGATGCCCCCGTCCGTGCCGTAGACCATGGCGGCGTTGGCGCCGTTGGTCTGCTCCGCCGCGGCCTTGATGGTGGCGGCGGTGTCGCCGCCGGAGAGCACGATGAGCTGCTCGGGCTTCATCCTGAAGCCGTAGGTCTTCTGGAAGGCGGGCAGGGCCGCCTCCGAGTTCACGAATTCGGCGGAGGCCGCCAGCACCACCTTGCCGCCCCCGGACACCCATTTGCCGAAGTCCGACAGGGTCTTCAGCCTGTTGGACTCGGCCACGTCCTTGCGCAGCGCGATGGCCCAGGTGTTGTTGGCCGGCGAAGGATCGAGCCAGACGATCTTGTTGGCGTCGTAATCCAGGGTCTTGGCGGTCTGGAAGCCTTTTCCGGCCTCCTTCCAGAGCGGATCGTCCGCCTTGTTGAAGAAGAAGCCCGCATTGCCGGTATATTCCGGATAGATGTCGATCTCGCCGGCCGTGATGGCCTTGCGCACCACCGGGGTCGCGCCGAGCTGGATGCGGTCCTGGGTCTTGATGCCGTTGGCGTTGAGCATCAGCAGGATCACGTTGCCGAGCACCGAGCCTTCCGTGTCGATCTTGGACGAGACGACCACGTCGGCGCGGGCCGCGTTCAGCCCCGCCAGACCGAGGGCCAGGACGACGGCGAGCGATTTCAGAACGGCTTTCATGGGTTCCCCTCGTAGGACGCAAGGATCGGCGCCTTTGTTTTAGGTCACGCGCCGCCTTTCGGCGAGGGAAACGCCGGGAAGACTGCGGCCCGGCAGCCGAAATAGTCGTTATGGAATGCAATAACCCTGCCGCCAAATGGCGGCAGGGCGATGGCTTTTCAGGACTTGCGCGTCAGGCGCTCAGGTTCGCCGACGGCTCCTGGGCGATGGTGAAGCGGACCTGCGCCTGCGGCCGGTGATCCTCGGACAGGCTGCGCCAGGTGCGCTCGGCATCGGTGCGGCTCTCGAAGGGCCCCACGACCCGCTCGGTGCCCTGGACGATGGTTTCGCAGTCGCAGGAGGTGTACTCGCCGCCGACCACCCAGAAACGTGACTTGTGCATGATGATCTCCATTGATGAGGGGGTTTGGGAAATGTCAGGGGCTCACTCGGCCGCCTGGAGCTTGGGGGAGGGGTGGAACTGGGCGGTCTCGGTGGAGTCGCTCATGGCGGTGGTGGAGGACTTGCCGCCGGTGATCACCACCGAGACCTGATCGAAGTAGCCGGTGCCGACCTCGCGCTGGTGGCGGGTGGCGGTGTAGCCGTCCGCTTCCGCATCGAACTCGCACACCTGCAGTTCGGAATTGGCTCCCATGCCGCGGTCGCGGTAGCCGCTCGCCAGCTCGAACATCCCGTAGTTGAGCTGGTGGAAGCCCGCCAGCGTCACGAACTGGAACTTGTAGCCCATGGCCCCGAGTTCGCGCTGGAACTTGGCGATGGTGGCGTCGTCGAGCTTCTTCTTCCAGTTGAAGGACGGGGAGCAGTTGTAGGCTAGGAGCTTGCCGGGGAAGCGCTTGTGCACCGCTTCGGCGAACTTGCGCGCGTCGTCGAGGTCCGGGTGCGAGGTCTCCCACCACAGGAGGTCGGCGAGCTCCGCATAGGCCAGGCCGCGGGCGATGCAATGGGCGAGGCCCGTGCCGTCCTTGAGGCGGTAGAAGCCTTCCGGCGTGCGGCTGTCGGGCTCGATGAACGGGCGGTCGCGCTCGTCCACGTCGGAGGTGATGAGCTTGGCGGATTCCGCGTCGGTGCGGGCCATGATGAGGGTGGAGGTGCCCATCACGTCGGCGGCGAGCCGCGCGGCGATGAGGTTGCGCTCATGGGCGGAGGTGGGGATGAGCACCTTGCCGCCGAGATGGCCGCACTTCTTCTCCGAGGCGAGCTGGTCCTCGAAATGCACGCCCGCCGCGCCGGCCTCGATATAGGCCTTCATGATCTCGAAGGTGTTGAGCGGCCCGCCGAATCCGGCTTCCGCGTCGGCCACGATGGGCAGGAACCAGTCGCGCTTGGCGCCGCCTTCCGCATGCTCGATCTGGTCGGCCCGCTGCAGGGTGCGGTTGATGCGGCGGCAGAGCTCGGGGCCGGAATTGGCCGGATAGAGCGACTGGTCCGGGTACATGGCGCCGGCGACGTTGGAATCCGCCGCCACCTGCCAGCCCGAGAGATAGATCGCCTCGAGCCCCGCCCGGGCCATCTGCATGGCCTGGTTGCCGGTCATGGCACCCAGCGAATGAACGTAGGGGCGCTCGTGGAGGAGCTGCCAGAGGCGCTGCGCGCCGCGCTCGGCCAGGGTGTGCTCGACCCGCACCGAGCCCCGGAGCCGGAGCACGTCCTCCCGGGAATAGGGGCGGCGGACGCCGTCGAAGCGGCCCTCGGGGGCGGCGGGGACGAGGTCGTTGGGGGATCCCGGAGGCGTCTGGGCGGTCATGGCTAATCCTTTTACATCCGTTGACAAAACACGCCTGCGAACCACAATCTCACTGGGTCTGCAGGGCTGCTGTTTGATATAATCGCTGAAGAAGCCTTTGTTTCAATGGTGAATTCCCGAAGAAAAGTCGCCTTGTAAACCTATGACAAACCAGTGTCTGTAAGCTTATAAAAAGATTGACAACATGGATGAGAGCCGAAAGCTTTTCGTAG
>DATHAU010000763.1:0-5990 GCA_035296545.1 Microvirga sp. | reverse complement strand
AAATGGACATCCTCCTTGTAGCCGAAGCGGTCGATGGCCAGCCGCACGTTCTCGCAATAGACCGCTTCGCCCTCGAGGGCCTGCCGGATCACCGGACTGATGTCGTCCCAGATCGTCGTCCAGATCTCCCGCAACGGCCGTCCGAGCGCCCCGGGATGCCTGCCTCCGAGAATGACCGCGCCTGCATCGTTGTAGACCAGGCCAAGATCCGGGCCCCAGGCCAGGAACATCGGGAACTTGGAGTTGAGGGCCAGGCCGACGGCGCTGCGCAACGCATGGGGCCACGCCTCCGGAGGTCCGAGCGGCGAGGCCGACCAGCGATGGGCGCGGATGAGCGAGCCCATCTCGCCGCCCCCGACGGGAAACTGAAGCGGGAGCGCGGCGACTTTGGCGTTATGCCCCGGAAGCGACATCTCAGGCTCGACGCCCTGGCGCGGCGAGGCTGCCTTCACGACCGTCTGCGGCGCCTCCCCGGCAACGCCCTGAGATCGGCCTGCGGTTGGAGGAAGCGCGGGGCTCCGGCGTCATGGAGGCGTGGCGCAAGCGGCGAAAGGTCATGACGCGCGAAACCCGACAGGCTTGGCTGTAGGCCAAGGATTGCCCCACAGTCCTGTTTCACAGGAACCAGACGAAAAACTAAAAGAAACAGCCGATTAAACAAGAGCTTTGCACTATGCAGGCTAACCTTATCAAGAGCCCAAAGGGCAAGCGCCCTGCGCCCGCCGTCGGGCGGCCCAGGGTGCGGTGCGGCTCACCGGCGCCCCGGGTTGATGCCGACTTCCGCTGGAATTGCCGTAAAGGCGGTCCTCGATCGGCCGAATAGACCTCAGTCCTCATCCCGATGCCTGAACGGGGAGGCCGACGACAGCTCGTCGACGGCCTGGGAGACGTAGAGGCGCTCCTGTTCCAGGTAGGAGCGCACCGCCCTGAGCAGGGATGGGTCCGCGATGTCGTGGGCCGAGGAGGTGATGACGGGCCGGTAGCCTCGCGCCAGCTTGTGCTCTCCTTGCGCGCCCGCCTCGACCCGGTCGAGCCCGCGGGCGATGGCGAAGGCGATGGCCTGGTAGTAGCAGACCTCGAAATGCAGGAAGGGATGATCCTCGATGCAGCCCCAGTTGCGCCCGTAGAGGCGCCTGTCTCCCACGAAGTTGATGGCGCCCGCGATGTAGCGCCCGCTGCGCCTGGCCATCACCAGGAGAAGCCTGTCCGCCATGCGCTCGCCGATCAGGGAGAAGAAGCGGCGGTTGAGATAGGGCCGCCCCCATTTGCGCGAGCCCGTATCCATGTAGAAGGCGAAGAACGCGTCCCAATGGGCTTCCGTGATGCAGGATCCCGTGATCCACTCGATGGAAATGCCGTTCGCCAGGGCATCCCGCCGCTCGCGCCGGATTGCCTTGCGCTTGCGGGAGGCAAGCGCCGCGAGGAAATCCTCGAAGCCTCCATAACCCTCGTTGAACCAGTGGAACTGCTGATCGTCCCTGCGCAGGAAGCCCTCCGACGTGAGCGCCTCCAGGTCCGGCTCCTGCAGGAACGTGGCATGGATCGACGATGCGCCGGTCTGCTCCCGCAGGGCCCGCAGGCCCGCAATCGCGGCGGCGCGGACCGTGTCGGCCCCCGGCCCGTTCGGGACGAGAAGGCGGGGGCCCGTGGCGGGCGTGAACGGCACCGAGACCTGGAGCTTGGGGTAGTAGCGCCCGCCGGCGCGGGAATAGGCGTCGGCCCAGGAATGGTCGAATACGTACTCGCCCATGGAATGGGACTTGAGATAGCAGGGTGACGCCCCGAGAAGCGTCCCGGCCTCGTCCTCCACGAGCACATGGACGGGAGCCCAGCCGGTCTTCGACCCGACGCAGCCGGAATCCTCGAGGGCAGACAGGAAGGCATGGGACACGAAGGGATTGCCCGGGTCGTCATCGCCCGAGCCGCTGCCGAGGGCCAGGGAATCCCACGAAGCCGCCGGGACCGCCTTCAGGCCTTGGGCGATTTTGACTTGGAATGTCACTGGATGGAAGGATCCCGCCGTTTCGAGCAAGAGCTAATCACTCGGCCGGATCCTTGCAACCGTCAGGGCAGGAAGCCCTCGAAGACCATCTGGTCGGCGAATTTCTCCGCCCGGGCGCGCTGGTCGGGGTTGCGAACGGTCCAGGCCATGACGGGCAGGTTGCCCAGGGTCTTGCAGAGGTATGGGCCGGCGCAGGGCAGGTCGTCCACCTTCCAGGAGACGAATTGCGGCTGCGACTCGGAAAAGTGCAGCAGGTTCGACAGCCGGTGCCGCAGCTCCGGGGTCATCGCGCTGTCGGCCTTGGAGGCATAGGCCAGCTCGCCGATGATCCCGCGGGTGATCGAGGGCGCGCTCGTGCGCAGGGTCGCCACCACGAAGGGGTCGAAGGACTTTACCACGAAGGGGCCGCGGTAATCGCTCAGGATCTCGCAGACCCGCTTGGTCAGCCGCACATCGCCGTTGAACTTGCTCTTGATCTCGACCACCAGCGGAACGCGTCCGGCGACCGTGTCGAGGAACTGCCTGAAGGACGGGATCCTGTCGCCGCCCCTGGCGCCCGTGATGCCGATCCCGGTGAGATCGGACAGCTTGCGCTCCGCGACCGGGCCCTTGTCGCCCGTGAGGCGGTCGAGGTCGAAATCGTGAAACACGATGGCCTCGTTGTCGGCCGTCAGCTGCACGTCGAGTTCGATGGGCAGGCCGCGGGCGATGGCGGCTTCGGCGGCCGAGAGGGTGTTCTCGATGATGCCGTTTGCTTTGTCATGAAGGCCGCGATGGGCGATGGGCTTCGCGACGAGCCAGCTTGGGGTGCTCATTGGACCTCGAACATTCCTTCGACTTCGACGCAGGCGTCCAGCGGCAGTTCCGCCACGCCGATGGTGGAGCGGGCGTGGCGTCCGGCATCGCCCAGCGCCTCGACCATCAGGTCGGACGCGCCGTTCATGACCGGCGCAAGCGCCGCGAAGGTGGGGACCGCATTGATGAATCCGCCCAGGCGCACGCAGCGCACGACCTTGTCGAGATCGCCGACCGCGGCCTTGAGCTGGGCGAGAAGATTGATGGCGCAGAGGCGGGCGGCCTCCTGCCCGGTCTCGGGCGTAACCTCCGCTCCCACCTTGCCCTTGTGAGCGTCCGCGAGCTTGCCGTCGAGGCCGAGGCACAATTGCCCGGAAATCACGACGAGGTTTCCGGTGCGGACGAAGGGCACGTAGTTCGCCACCGGCGCGGCCGGCGTCGGGAGGGTAATCCCCAAGTCCTGAAGTTTCTTGTCGACTGCGCTCATGGGAGGCCTCAGTTTGTCACAACCGGTCGGGATTAGTGGCGGATGAGCCGGCAGGACGCAAGCCGGAACATTGCCCTGCAGGCGGGAGGGGCTTATCTTGGCCGTCAGGGATCTGGAGGATATATGCGTTCCTTGATTATGGCCTCTGGCCTTTGCGTCGTCCTGCTCGCCTCGGCTTCGGCCGAGACCGCTAAGGCTCCAGTGCAGCTCGTTCCGCACAGGGCGATCTACGACCTGTCGCTCCTGCGCTCCGGCGGCTCCAAGGGGATCGACAGCGCCCGGGGCCGGATCGCCATGGAGTTCGGCGGCGACGCCTGCGACGGCTACACATCGAAGTTTCGCCAGGTCACGGTGCTCAGCAGCAGCGAGACGGGACCGCGCACCATCGATACGCAGACGGCCACCTTCGAGACCGGCGACGGCCTGTCCATGCGCTTCAAGACCACCTCGTCCACGCAAGGTTTGGTGAAGGACGGCGTGGACGGCGACGCGCAGCTCCGTCCGGACGGGTCCCTCGACGTGCGCTTCAAGCAGCCGCGGAACGACGCCTTCGCGGCGACGGGGCAGCCGGTCTTTCCCTCCGAGCACCTCAAGCGCCTGATCGAGGCGGGCCGCAGCGGCCAGTCGACCCTCTCGGTCAGGGTCTATGACGGATCCGACGACGGCAAGAAGGTCTACGACACCCTCGGCCTGGTCGGCCGCCGGATCGAGCCGGGAGCCCTGGCGGGTCTCGAGGAGGCGGCAAGGCAGGACGCCCTGGCGAAAGTGGCGCGCTGGCCGGTGACCATCAGCTATTTCGGGGAAGGCAGCGGCGACCGGACGCCGGTCTATACGGTGTCCTTCGATCTCTACGAGAACGGCATCAGCCGGGATCTCAAGCTTGATTACGGCGACTTCATCCTGAAGGGCGAGCTCAAGAGCCTGGAGGTTCAGGCCCCCACCGCCTGCCCGCGCTGAGGGTTGGAGGGTGGTTGGAAGATCGTTGAACGATCGTTGACGTTTCGCCCGCGCCTCATACCAACCACCCTCCATTCCCGCCGTCCCTCACGGCTTGCGCAGCACAATCCCCCGTTGCACCGCCGCGGGTCCGAACCGGTCGCGGATCTTGTCGATGGCGGCCTCCATGTGAGCCTGACGGACCACGGACTGATCCGCGAGATCGCCCCGGTCCGCCTCCGCCCCGTCGCAGAGATCGGCCGCGCCGATTCCGATGAGCCGGAAGGCGGTGCCGTCGCAGGAGGCCCTGAGGAGCTGCCGGGCCGGATCGAACAGGCGGGCGGCGAGCTGGGTCGGGGCGAGCCCCGAGCGGGTGCGGGTCAGGAGCCGGAACTCCCGGTCCTTCAGCTTCAGGGTGACGCTGCGTCCGGCGAGCCCCGCGGCCTTGAGCCGGCGGGAGACCTTTTCCGACAGGCGCCAGAGGATCGGCTCCATCTCGTCGAAGGAGCGCAGGTCCGTCTCGAAGGTGGTCTCGGCCGAGATGCTCTTGGTTTCCCGCTCCGGGCTCACCCGCCGCGCGTCTTCGCCCCAGGCGAGGCGGGACAGGCGCTGGGCGTCCCGGCCCAAGGCCTCGAACAGGGTTTTCAGGGGAACCTCCCGCAGGTGGGCGATCTGCGTCACCCCCACTTTGGCGAGCCGCCCCTGGGCGGAGGCGCCGATGCCCGGGATGATCCCCACGGGCCTCTCGGCCAGGAAATCGGCGGCCTCCTCCCGCCCGACGATGGAGAAGCCGCGGGGCTTCTGCAGGTCGGAGGCGATCTTGGCCAGGAACTTGTTGTAGGACAGCCCCACCGAGACCGTGATGCCGATCTCGGTCTCCACCTTTCGGGCGAAGCGCGCCAGGGTCAGCGCCGGGCTGCCGTGGTGCAGCCGCTCCGTTCCCGTGAGGTCGAGGAAGGCCTCGTCGATGGAGACCGGCTCCACCAGGGGCGTCAGCTCCCGCATCAGCTCGCGCACCTGCCGCCCGGCCTTGCCGTATTTCTCCATGTTGGGCCGGATGACCACCGCGTGGGGGCAGGCCTTGAGGGCCTGGAACATGGGCATGGCGGAACGCACCCCGTAGGTTCGCGCCACGTAGCAGGCGGTGGCCACCACCCCGCGCTTGCCGCCGCCGATGATCACCGGCTTGTCGGCGAGGGCAGGATCGTCCCGCTTCTCCACGGCGGCGAAGAACGAGTCGCAGTCCACATGGGCGATGGCGAGGGCGTCCCGCTCCTTGTGCCGGAGCAGGCGAGGGGACCCGCACGCCTTGCAGCGGCTCGCCAGAGGGTCGGCGGGGGCCAGGCAGTCGCGGCAGAAGGGAGCCTCGCTCATGGGGCCGCGCTACTCGAATTCGGACGGCGAGAGGGTCCGGTGCGCTTCCATGATCCGCTCCGGCCGGGCGTCCAGCTCCTTGGCGAGCGCCAGGAGCAGCGGCTCGTCCGAGGCCACGTAGTCCAGGATGGCGGCGAGAAAGCCCGGCGAGGCCGCCGTATGCCGGATCGTTCCCGGCTCCAGGCCCGACATGGAGAGGAACCGCCCCAGAACCTCCTCATGGGTCGTGATGTAGGACAGGGTAAGGAGCGCGATGGCTTCGGCCTCGTCCCGGGTGATTCTTTTCAGGGGCGCTCTCATGGGGGTATTTGCATTTCGTCAACAGGTTCCGGTTTAAATGCATCATCTGATGAATAACTGGGCCGGTGAAGTGAGTTTTTGGTCCCTGGGACAATG
>DATHAU010000762.1:0-4889 GCA_035296545.1 Microvirga sp. | reverse complement strand
TGTCCAACCGTTGGCGTCGGTTTGGGAACTGGATGTCTAGGAATGGGCAACTGACAGACGAGGCTGTTCATCGACTTTGGATCGGCCGGCGCGCACCTGGCCGCCCATACGGATCGCAAGGGAAAGCGCCTCGCGGCTGGCGCCCAGATTGGCAATGCCACGGCCAGCGATCTCATAGGCGGTTCCGTGAGCGGGCGTGCAGACTGGGAACTCGAAACCACCAATCAGCGTCACGCCACGATCAAAGCCCATAAGCTTCATGGCGATCTGCCCTTGATCATGATACATGGTCAGAACGGCGTCGAAGTCGCCGTTCTTAGCCCGCAGGAAGACGGTGTCAGATGGGAACGGACCTTCAACCGTAAACCCCTGCGCCCGTGCCTGACGGACCGCCGGCTCAATAACATCAATTTCCTCGCTGCCGAAGTTTCCTCCGTCGCCTGCATGAGGATTGAGCCCCGCCACAGCGATGCGTGGTGGATTGAAACCGGCGGCGCGCATGCATTGATCTGCCAGTGTCAGCGACCGCAGGATCGACTTCCCGGAGATGGCGGAAGCCACTTGCGACAACGGGATGTGCGAGGTCACGCGGGCATTCCAGAGCTTGCCCAGGACATTAAACTCGCTCGCCGGGACCGACGTCTTGAGAACATCACGCACGAAGCGGATCTCATCATCATAGCCGTCATAGGCGAGGCGCATAGCCTTCTTGTTGAAGGGTGTGAAGAAGACGGCGTCTGCACGGCCTGATTGAGCAAGCAACAGGGCACGCCGGAAATTCTCTGTTGCAAAGAGGCCGCCCTCAAGCGTCGCCGTTGCGGGTGTGACCTGATCCGGGCTGAGATTTTTTAGGTCTACGAAGACGGGTCTGGCCGAGCCCTCGGGAATGGCATCCTCTGACGAGACCACCTCCACATCCACGGCGACTCCGGCGACTTTCGCCCCCTGCTCTAGGATTCGGAGATCGCCAAGCACGACTAGATTTGCCCCGGTGCGAAATTCATCTGCTGCAAGGAGCTTGGCGGCAAGTTCCGGGCTGATGCCGGCCGGATCGCCCATAGCGAACGCAACAGTGGGCTTTTCTGACGTCTCAGATGACAGGTGAGCGCTCACGGCAACCTCTTTTTGGGATGACGGCGAAGCAGTAGCAGCCCTAAATGCCGTATGCAAGTATGCTGTATGCAGCATTTTGCTTGCGTGTCTTCACGAGAAATGGTGTATAAACACTACGAGGACTGTCGCAATCGACCGGACTATGGGGAAATGGAATGAGCTGTGGCACTTGAGGTTACAAACGTGCTGATCAGTGAGTTGGACGCGCGTGGCCCAATTGCCCGTCCGACCCTTCACGATGCGATCGTTGCGCGTGTCCGCGACATGGTCATCGAAGGCGAACTTGCCCCTGGGACCCGGCTTCATGAAGGCAACTTAGGGAAAATGCTCGGGGTCTCCCGGACGCCGCTGCGCGAGGCGCTCAAGTTCCTGGTGAGCGAAGGGTTGCTGGAACTGTCACCTGGCAGAGGCGCAGTGGTTCGCCAATTCACCGCAAAGGATGTTCATGACAGCCTCATCGTGCTGGGCAGCCTCGAGGGTCTCGCCGGCCGGCTTGCCTGTGCCAATGCTACGGATGCCGAGATCCGTGAGGTGCAGCAACTGCATGACCGAATGATGGATATGTATGAGAAGCGCGACCGCCTTCCCTACTTCAAGCTCAACCAAGCCATCCATTCGGCCATTCTCCGCCTCACCAAAAATGAGGCGTTGGTATCTGTTCATGGCGTCCTCCAGGCTCGCCTGAAGCGGATCCGCTACATCGGCAACGAGGGACCGGAGAAGTGGGCGGGTGCCGTGGCCGACCATGAAGAGATCATCATGGCCCTGGCAGCGCGCGATCCTGAGCGCCTTTCGACCATCCTGACTGCTCATATGGAGAAGACCTGGGAGCGCGTCAGGAACGCGGTCTGAAAGCGGGAGATCCGCCTGCTCGGCCTCAGGTCAGACAAGCTCGGTGCTCCCGACTTTTACTTAAAGGCCTGAACGGTACTTCGGTAACCCGAGGCTAAACGGCCTCCACGACCCAATGACTAAGCAACCGACGGCGCCCTGCGCATCGGAATGGGAGATTTGTGCGATGAACTACCACGCTTACTACGCAAAAGCTGACCGGCCGGTTGAAACCTGCGTTGTTGGAACCGGCGGCTTCGGGCAGAGTTTTCTCGCCCAAGCCCAACGAGTTCGGCTGCTCAGTGCGCGTATTGCCGTGGATCTTACAGTGGAGGCTGCTGCATCGGGACTGAGGGCAGCAGGCATCGATCCGCGCCAAATCCAGATCTGCGAATCCGCACGCGACGCGAGAGCTGCGTGGGACCGAGGGGACTTCATCGCGGCCAGTGACATCGCGCTCGTCGCTGAACTTCCGTTCGAAGTCGTCGTCGAAGCCACCGGGCAGCCGAGAGCGGCCGCCCGTCATGCCCGGCTCGCAATTCAGGCAGACAAGCACCTCGCCCTTGTCACGAAGGAACTCGACAGCGTCGTCGGACCTGGGCTCAAGGCTCTTGCAGCCGACAGCGGCCGCATCGTCACTACTGTCGATGGTGACCAGCCGAGCCTCCTCATTGGGCTCGCCACTTGGGCCGAGGTCATGGGCTTTCACCTGATTGCCGCAGGAAAATCTAGCGAGTACGACTTTGTCTTTGATCCAGTCTCTGGCCACCTCAGCAGCAACGAGCAGTCCGCAGACAATGTGGATCTCGCAGGCCATTGGGATCTTGGCGGCCGAAACGTCGCCGAGCTTCTCGAGGCGCGGCACGCTGCCATTGCCGGCTTCTCGCAACGAGCCGTGCCGGACCTATGCGAACTCATGATCGTGGCCAATGCCACAGGCCTGCAGCCCGATCGGTTTGACCTCCATGCTCCCTTGGCCCGCATCGGTGAGGTTCCGACGATCTTTTCGCACCGGGAGGCCGGCGGCATCCTCGCCGGAGATCGCCGTCTCGACGTGTTCCATTGTCTGCGAAAACCTGACGAGATCAGCTTCGCGGGCGGCGTTTTTGTCGTCGTGCGTTGCGACGATACCAAGAGTTGGGAGATGCTAAAGCAGAAGGGGCACATCGTCAGCCGCACGGGGGCAACTGCCATGGTTTTCCTGCCGCGGCACCTACTGGGACTGGAGGCTACCACCAGCATCCTCGATGCGACCGTTCATCAGATGTCCGGCTATGGCTCCGACTATCGGCCCCGCTATGATCTGGCTGCCGTGGCGACCGAGGATCTGGCAGTCGGCACGCTTCTCTCGATGGGAGGTCATCACCACACGATCTCCGGGGTCACCGCCGAGTTCCGGCCTGCCGTCGCGCTCACGGCGACAGCCCCGGCCCCCTTCTACCTCGCAGCAGATTGCCGGCTGGCGAACCCTGTCGTGAAAGGACAGGAGATCCGGATGAATGACCTCGAACTGCTGGAAACGTCTGATCTGATGGAGCTTCGCCGCTCACAGGACACGCGCTTCTTCGAACCTTCGGTCCATGCAACTGTTTGATCCCGCGATGTGGTCGTACGACTGATACCAAGTCCCGCTGATCATCATTGGTGCGCCCATTCACGCAAGCCGATGGACATGATGGTCCAGGGCTGATCTGTGAGCTTGTTCCAAGCCGCACAGCAGTGGTCGAGAATGTCGCTGTAGGACGTGAACACCCGGTTGGAGATCCAGTTCTCCCTCATGAACTGCCAAATGTTCTCGACCGGGTTCAGCTCAGGCGCCTTTGCCGGCAGCGGCACCAGAGTGATGTTGGCCGGCACCTTCAGCTTGCGCGAGACATGCCAGCCCGCCTGATCGAGCAGCAACACGGCGTGAGCCCCAGGCGCCACGGCCTGCGAGATCTCGGCCAGATGCAGTGTCATGGCCTCGGTCGTGCAGCGTGGCAGCACCAGGCCAGCGGCTTTGCCCAGGGCTGGGCAGATCGCCCCGAAGATGTACGTAGAGGCGGTGCGCAGATCCCGCGGGGCGGAGGGACGGGTGCCACGTTTGGCCCAGCGGCGGGTGATCTTGTTCTTCTGGCCGATCCGCGCTTCGTCGGCAAACCAGATCTCTAGCGGCTGGCCAGCGGCCTCGTGGGTCGCGATTTCCTCCAGACGCGCAGGGAAACTTTTTTAAAATCCTCGACCGCCGCTTCGCTCTTTTCATGATGACGCGGCCGGGCCGAGAGCTTGCGGTAGCCCAGCGCCCGCACTTCCCGGCTCAAAGCCTGCTTGGAGATCGGCAGGCGGTACTCGTCCCAGAGCCACTGGATCAGATCGACAAGCCGCCAGCGCACGATCCCATGCACGGCCGGAATGGGCCCGCTCTCGATGATGGTGGCGAGTGCTGATCGATGGGCAGCGGTGAGCCGGGAGGGCTGGCCCGGCGGCTTGCGGTCGATCAGCCCCGCAGGGCCCTGAGCATTGAACTTGAGCACCCAATCCCGGACGATCTGCAGGGTCACGCCGCCGATCCGCGCCGCGTCCGTGCGCGAGGCGCCCTCATAGATTGCCGCAAGAGCCAAAAGCCGCCGGGCCTGGGCCGCATTCTTCGTCTTACGGGCGAGGACGCGAAGCTGAGACGCATCGAAATCAGACCGGAGTGGGATGGGCATGGCGAACCTCCCTAGCTCACCAAACTGAATCACACTCACCCCAACTTCGGGAAATCACAAACGAGTCAGCCCTTCAGGGACTTGGTATTAGTCGTGGTGGAATTGTCTGCGTCCGCTGTGATGGGACAGATGTTGGGTGTGCGGCTATAGACTCGGCACGCGGCGCTGGCTCAGCTGTGACACAGCCCTTGTTTGATACTGCTTCAAAGAGATAAGGTAATATTATGGTATCCGGGCGAACCGTAAGCCTTGCAT
>DATHAU010000761.1:0-3299 GCA_035296545.1 Microvirga sp. | reverse complement strand
GACCGAGGTGGCCCAGGTGGCCGACGCGCCGCGCTACCGGGAGATCGAGACCCATCCGGCCCCGAGCCAGATGGCGGAGCTGCAGAGGCTGCTCCACGGGGCCAGGAACCCGGTGGCGCTGCTCGGCGGCAGCCGCTGGTCTCCCGCGGCGGTGGAGCGCTTCGTGCGCTTTGCGGAGCGCTTCGCCCTTCCCGTCGCCTGCACCTTCCGCCGGCAGATGCTGTTTCCCGCCGATCACGGCTCCTATGCGGGCGATCTTGGGCTCGGGGTGAACCCGAAGCTCCTGGCCCGCATCAAGGAGTCCGATCTCGTCCTGCTGGTGGGCGGTCGCCTCTCGGAGGTGCCGAGCCAGGCCTATAGCCTGCTCGACATTCCCGCCCCCCGCCAGACCCTGGTGCACGTGCATCCCGATTCGGGCGAGCTCGGCCGGGTCTATGCCCCGCATCTGGCTATCAACGCCTCGCCGGCGGCCTTCACGGCGGCGCTGGAAGAGGTGCATCCGCCGGCATCCCTGCCCTGGAGCGAAGGGACGAAGACGGCGCACGAGAGCTATCTCGCCTGGAGCGATCCGGCCCCCATCAGGCATCCGGGCCCCCTCCAGATGGGCGAGGTGATGGCGCATCTGCGCGAGGTCCTGCCCGCCGACGCGATCTTCTGCAACGGCGCAGGCAACTTCGCCACCTGGGTCCACCGCTTCTGGCCCTTCCGGCATTACGGCACCCAGCTCGCCCCCACGTCCGGCTCCATGGGCTACGGGGTGCCGGCGGCGGTGGCCGCCAAGCGCGTGCAGCCGCACAGCCCCGTGGTGGTGTTCGCCGGGGACGGCGACTTCCTCATGAACGGGCAGGAATTCGCCACGGCGGTGCAATACGATTTGGCCGTTCTGGTGATCCTCCTCGACAACGGCATGTACGGCACGATCCGCATGCACCAGGAGCGGGAATATCCCGGCCGCGTCTCGGCCACCATGCTCAAGAACCCGGATTTTGCCGCCTATGCCCGGGCCTTCGGCGGCCATGGCGAGCGCGTGGAAACGACCGGGGAGTTCGCCCCCGCCCTGGAGCGCGCTCTGGCTTCGGGCCGGCCGGCGATCCTGCACTGCCTCCTCGACCCGGAGGCGATCACGCCCTCCATGTCCCTCTCGGCGATCCGCGAGAAGGCGCTGGCGGGCCGGGGCTGAGGCCGTTCGCGCAAACCTCCGACCCGGGGCGCCCTGCGTCTGCCAGCTTGCACAAGCGCCGGCCATTGACGGAATCCTTTCCTGACACATGATAAAGTTGCGGCTGCGATTGCCCGCGTCCGCCGGCGCAAGACCAGAGGCTGAGGCCCGGCCCATGCGCGCCGTCGATCCCTCCCTGGGCTGAAGCGTGGTGACGAGCATGGCCAGGTTGTGCGCTGTTGTGGTTGGAGTTCTCGGCACTCTGTTGGTCGCAGGCTCCGGTCTCGCCTCGCCGACGATGACCGAGACGGCGCGGCGCGGCGAAGCCGTGCTGACGCCGAGGGGCAATCCCGCGATGAGGCAGGCCTTTGCACGGGCGCGCTCGGAACTCGATGGCTTCTTGAGGAGCGCCAGGAATCCCGGCTCCGACGAGCAGGGCTTTGCGGTGAAGATCCCGGTGCGCCAGGGTGGGCATACCGAGTATTTCTGGATCACGCCGTTTCGGGAAAACCGCGGCCGCTTCGAGGGTACGGTTTCCAACCGGCCGACCTACGTCCGGAACGTCAAACACGGCCAGACCGTGGTCTTCGACCGATCCGACATCGTGGACTGGATGTATCTGAAAGGCTCGGCCATGCACGGCAACTATACGACCTGCGCTCTGATGGCAGGCCGTCCGGCTGCCGAAGCGGCCGAATTCAGGAGCAACTACGGCTTGCATTGCTAGCCTGAGGGGCCCGATTGACGCCGCCGCCCGCCGGCCCTTATAAGCGTGGGCGTTGTTCCCCTGGAGCCTTGATGCGCAGAGAGACCGAGTCCCGGTAAGGCCCGCCAGCGATATGGCGGGCGACGGCTGATCAAAAGGCCGAACGCGCAGGCGCGCGCACTCTTCCGACAACACCATCAAAGCTTCAGGTTATTCCCGTGAACGTTTCACGCAACGGGCAGCGCGTGCTCCACGCGCTTGCCCAGGGCGGCGTCATTCGTCATCGCAAGGACGAGGACGGCCGCATCTCCAGCATCGAATGCCTCACCCGCGAGGGATGGCTTCTCTCCCTCTGCACCCTGGACCTGTTCAAGGCCCTGCGCCGCAAAGGGCTCATCGCGTCCTCCAACGGCGGCCCCTACCGCATCACGCGTGGAGGGCTCCAGGCGGTGAGAAGCCGGCCGGACAACCGCTAGGCCGGGCCCCACAACGGCAAGGAGGCGTCAGGCCGCCTCCTTGCTCTCCAGCCGCTTGGCGACGAGGGACCGCAGCCCGCGCAGGTCCTTCACAAAGGAGCGGATGCCCTCGGCGAGCTTCTCGGTGGCCATGGCGTCCTCGTTGAGGGCGTAGCGGAAGCCCTTCTCGTCCGTGCGCGGCGGGGCCGGAATTCTCTCGACGGCGTCGGGCGAGAGCTTGCGCGGCAGGCTGCCCCCGTCCTTGGCGAGTTCGTCGAGGAGCGCGGGCGAGATGGTGAGCCGGTCGCAGCCGGCGAGCGCCTCGATCTCCCCGAGGTTGCGGAAGGACGCGCCCATCACCACGGTCCCGATCCCCTGCGCCTTGTAGGACGCATAGATCCGGCGCACGGACAGCACGCCGGGATCGGTCTCGCCCGTATAGGGCCCGCCCCCGGCCTTCACGTGCCAGTCGAGGATGCGCCCGACGAAGGGCGAGATCAGGAACACCCCGGCTTCCGCGCAGGCCTGGGCCTGAACCTCGGAGAACAGGAGCGTGAGGTTGCAGTCGATGCCCTCCTTCTGGAGCGCTTCCGCGGCGCGGATGCCCTCCCAGGTGGCGGCGATCTTGACCAGGATGCGCTCGCGCCCGATGCCGCGCTCCTCATAAGCCCTGACGATGGCGCGGGCCTTGGCCAGGGTGGCCTCAGTGTCGAAGGAGAGGTCCGCATCCACCTCCGTGGAGACCCGGCCCGGCACGATGCCGGCGAGCTCGGCCCCGAAGGCCACCGCGAGCCGGTCGCAGATGGCCGCCACCACGCCCTCCCGCGATCCCCCTTGCGAGCGGCCCCAGGCGAGGGCCTCGTCGATGATGGCGCCGTAGGCGGGGGTCTCGGCCGCCTTGAGCAGCAGGGTCGGGTTGGTGGTGCAGTCCTGGGGCTTCAGGCGGCGCACCGCCTCGAGGTCGCCCGTATCGGCGACG
>DATHAU010000760.1:0-3873 GCA_035296545.1 Microvirga sp. | reverse complement strand
GGACGACAGGGCGGCGGCGCTGCGCGAGCGCATGGCCTTCAGGGTCCAGCCGGGGCGGTCGATCACCGCGATGGGCATCATCCCGGCGATGCTGCGCCAGCCGCGCCAGCGGTGGAAGCCCGCCAGATTGTCCGCCCCCATAATCCACACGAAGCGGACGCCCGGATGGCGCCGCTTGAGATAGGCCAGGGTATCCACCGTGTAGCGGGCCCCGATCCTCTCCTCGAAGGTGGTGACGTCGATCCGGGGATGGCCCGCGAGCCCTCTGGCCTCCGCCACCCGCTGGGCGGTGGCGGCGAGTTCGCCCGGGTCCTTGAGGGGATTTCCCGGGGTGACGATCCACCAGATCCGGTCCAGCCCCAGGCGCTTGAGCGCCAGGAGGCTCACATGCCGGTGCCCCGCATGGGCCGGGTTGAAGGAGCCGCCGTAAAGGCCGATCCGCATGCCGGGGGCGGCCCGGGGCAGGCGCGCCAGGCCAGACGGCCTGAGGCGGAAGCGGGAGGGGCCCCGTTTCACCGGAACCTGGATCACGGGCGCGTCTGGCCCGAACCGCGGATGCGGTACTTGAACGAGGTCAGCTGCTCCACGCCTACCGGCCCGCGGGCATGCATCCGGCCGGTGGCG
Organism: Microvirga sp.; assembly: GCA_035296545.1. Taxonomy (GTDB): domain Bacteria; phylum Pseudomonadota; class Alphaproteobacteria; order Rhizobiales; family Beijerinckiaceae; genus Microvirga. Next base: position 3,249 of record DATHAU010000760.1, on the reverse strand, counting down.
ATGCCGATCTCGGCCCCGAAGCCGAACTCGCCCCCGTCGGCGAACTGGGTCGAGGCATTGTGAAGCACGATGGCCGAATCCACCTCCGCCAGGAACCGCTCGGCCGCCGCCGCATCGTCCGTGACGATGGAATCCGTGTGGTGGGAGCCGTAGGCCTCGATATGGGCTATGGCCGCGTCGAGCCCGTCCACCACCCGGGCCGAGATGACGGCGTCGAGATATTCCGTGCGCCAATCCTCCTCCGTGGCCGCCGTCACCCGCGGGTCGCAGGCCCGGACCGCCTCGTCGCCGCGCACCGCGCAGCCGGCTTCGAGGAGCATGGCCACCAGGGGCCCGAGATGCGTCGCCGCGCAGGCCCGGTCCACCAGCAGGGTCTCGGCGGAGCCGCAGACGCCGGTGCGGCGCATCTTGGCGTTCAGCACGATGCGCCCGGCCATCTCCAGATCGGCAAGCCGGTGCACGAACACGTGGCAGATTCCTTCGAGATGGGCGAAGACCGGCACCCTCGCCTCCTCCTGCACGCGGGCGACGAGATTCCGGCCGCCCCGGGGCACGATGACGTCGATCTGGCCGTCGAGCCCCGACAGCATGGCCCCGACCGCCGCCCGGTCCCGGGTCGGCACGAGGCGGATGGCGTCGGGGGGCAGCCCGGCCTGCTCCAGCCCCTCGCCCATGGCCCCGGCGATGGCCTGGGAGGTGCGGAAGCTCTCGGAACCCGCCCGCAGGATCGCGGCGTTGCCGGCCTTGAGGCACAGGGCGCCCGCATCCGCCGTCACGTTGGGCCGGCTCTCGAAGATGACGCCGATCACCCCGAGCGGCGTCGCCACGCGCTCGATCAGGAGGCCGTTGGGACGCTCGAAGCGCGCCAGAACCCGCCCCACCGGATCGGGCAGATCCGCGATGCTCTCCACCGCGGCCGCAACCGCCTCCAGCCTCCCTGGGTCGAGGGCGAGGCGGTCGATGAAGGCGGGCGTCTGCCCCTTGGCCTTCGCGTCCGTCAGATCCCCTTCATTGGCCGCCAGGATGGACCCTGCGCGGGCTCGAATGGCGGCGGCCATGGTGCGAAGGGCCGCGTTCTTCTCCTCGGCCGACGCGAGGGCGATCCGGCGCGCCGCCTGGCGCGCCCGGCGGCCGAGATCGGCCATGAGAGCCGGCGCGGAGGACTCGACCGAAACGGCCTCTGGGGCGTTGAGGGAGGCGGTGAGCGCGCTTTCGCTCACGATACGAGTGTCATCCATGTCCAGGTCCCGGGGGCAAACCCATCAGCCCACGTCCATAGCACGCCTCGCGGCCCGGGGGCCAAGCCGTTCCTTGCCCCTGGACCGGGCGGAAGCCGATCCCGCCCCTGCGATCCGCGCGCCGGAGACCAGGATCGGCACCTCGGGCTGGCATTACGCATCCTGGCATGGGCCATTCTATCCGCAGGATGTGAGGGTCAAGGATTTCCTGGCCTATTATGTGGAGCAGTTCGATACGGCCGAGATCAACAACTCCTTCTATCGCCTGCCCACGGAGAATGCGGTCGCGGCCTGGCGCGACGGCACGCCGGAGGGCTTCCTCTTCGCCTGGAAGGCGTCGCGCTTCATCACCCATATGAAGCGCCTGAAGGACATCGAGGACAGCATCGCCCTCGTGTTCGGCCGCATGGGGGCCCTGGGCGACAAGTTCGGCCCCGTCCTGTTCCAGCTCCCGCCCACCTTCAAGGCCGATGCGGGAAACCGGGAGCGGGTCGCCCGGACCTTGAGCCTGGTTCCCCCGCAGCACCGCTACGCCTTCGAGTTCCGGCACCCGAGCTGGTACGAGGAGGCGACCTTCAGCCTGCTGCGCGACCACGATGCGGCCCTGTGCATCTCCGATCACGCGGCGGCCCCTGCGCCCTGGCTGGCCACCGCCGGTTTCGTCTATGTCCGGGCGCATGGCACCAACGGACGCTATGCGGGCAGCTACAGCCCCGAGACCCTTCAGGAGTGGTCGCGAAGGATCGACGGCTGGCGCGCGGAGGGGCGCGACGTCTACGTGTATTTCGACAACGACATCAAGAGCGCCGCGCCCGGCGACGCCCGGGAGCTTCTCAGGCTGAGAGGATCTTCGGCGTGACGTCCAGGCCGCTCAGGGCCATGTCGTCCCGGTGCACCATCTCGGCGCGGCCGGGATAGCCGAGGATCGCCTCGATCTCGCGGCTGGAGCGGCCGATGATGCGGGCGGCCTCCTCCGCGTCGTAGGCCACGAGGCCCCGGCCGAGAACGCGGCCGTCGTCGCGGATCGTCACCGCGTCGCCCCGGGCGAACGTGCCCTCGATCCGGCGCACGCCCACCGGCAGCAGGCTCGCGCCGCCCCGAAGCGCGCGCGCCGCGCCCTCGTCCACATGGAGGATGCCGCGGGGCTCCAGGGCGCCTGCGATCCAGGTCTTGCGGGCGGTGGCGGGATTGGAGGGGGTGAGGAACCAGGTGCAGCGCCCGCCTTCGGCCACGCGCCTCAGGGGATTCTTGACCCGACCATCGGCGATGACCATGTGGGTGCCGCCGGCCGTAGCGATCTTGCCCGCCTCCACCTTGGTGCGCATGCCTCCCCGCGACAGCTCGGAGGCCGCGCCTCCGGCCATGGCCTCGATGGCAGGCGTGATGCGCTCCACCAGGGGGATGTGCTGGGCGTTCGGGTCGGACGCGGGCGGCGCCGTGTAGAGCCCGTCGATGTCGGAGAACAGCACCAGGAGGTCCGCCCCGATCATGGTGGCGACCCGGGCCGCCAGGCGGTCGTTGTCGCCGTAGCGGATCTCGGAGGTGGCCACCGTGTCGTTCTCGTTGACCACCGGCACCGCCCGCATCTCCAGCAGCTTCAGGGTGGTGGCCCGGGCGTTGAGATAGCGCCGCCGCTGCTCGGTGTCGGCGAGCGTCACCAGGATCTGGCCCGCCGTGATGCCGTGATGGGCCAGCACCTCGGCCCAGATGCGCGCGAGCGCGATCTGACCCACCGCCGCGGCCGCCTGGCTCTCCTCCAGCCGCAGGGAGCCGGAGGGAAGCCCCAGAACCGTACGTCCCATGGCGATGGCCCCCGACGACACCACAAGAACGTCGGCGCCCTTCCCATGGAGATCGGCGATGTCCTCGGCCAGCGCCGCCAGCCAGGCATGGTTCAGCCGGCCCCGCGCCCGGTCCACCAGGAGCGAGGAGCCCACTTTCAGAACGACGCGGCGGAACTGGCCGATGTGGGGACTCACGGATGCCACTCCTCCCGGGCGTCCCGGGGCTC
>DATHAU010000759.1:0-2810 GCA_035296545.1 Microvirga sp. | reverse complement strand
CCGATGAACTGGAACCCGGGCAGGTTGAACACCTGGAGATTGCCGTTGGTGAACACCTGCGCGATGCCCCGGCCGGCGATGAACAGCACGAGGGTGGCGATGATCGGCTGGATGCGCAGGCGCGTGATGAGCCAGCCGTTGAACCAGCCGAGAACGCTGACGACGAGAACCGGCACCACGAAGGCCAGCGCGATGCCCACCGCCGGGTGGGGCACGGGAAAGAGCTTGCCCAGGAAGATCAGCGGCGCGATGGCGCCCGCAATGGCCATGAGCGCGCCCACCGAGAGATCGATGCCGCCGGTGGCGATGACCAGGGTCATGCCGACGGCCACGATCACGATGGCGCAGACCTGGGTCAGGTTGACGTTGAGGGTCTGCCAGGTGGCGAAATTGGGCGTGATGGCCAGATTGACCAGGATGAGCAGGACGAGCGCGATCCAGGCCCCGTGACGCGTCAGAAAGCTCCTGATGTCGAAGCGGGATGCTCCTCGGGCGGGGGGAAGCGTCGCTGCGGTGTCAGCCATGGCCTGCCTCCTCGTGACCGTGAGCCATGGCGGCCATGACGCTCTGCTCGTTCACGGCATTGCCCTTCAGCTCGGCGACCGTGCGCCCGTCGCGCAGCACGAAGATGCGGCTGGCGGCCTCCACCACCTCCTCCAGCTCGGACGAGATCATCAGCACGCCGAGGCCCTGTCCGGCAAGCTCGCGGACCAGGCTGAGGATCTCGGCCTTGGCGCCCACGTCGATGCCGCGGGTCGGCTCGTCGAGGATGAGAAGCTTGGGGTTCATGCAGAGCCAGCGGGCGAGGAGCACCTTCTGCTGGTTGCCGCCGGAGAGTTCGCGGATGCGCTGCTCGGGTCCGGAGCAGCGGATGCCGAGGCGCTTGATGAAGTGGTCGACGATCTCGCGGCTCTTCGCTTCGTCCACGATGCCGCGCCTGGCGAGCTGCGGCATGAGGGCGAGCGTCAGGTTCTCGCGCACCGACATGTCGGGGATGATGCCCTCGAGCTTGCGGTCCTCGGAGCAGAAGCCCATCCCGGCGCCGATGGCGTCCGAAGGCTCCCTGATCCCGTCGCCCGACCCGGCAAAGCGGATCGTGCCCGCATCGGGCCGGTCGACCCCGAACACGGCGCGGGCGGATTCGGTCCGGCCTGCCCCGAGCAGGCCTGCGAGGCCGACGATTTCGCCGGGACGGACCTGGAAGTTCACGTTGCGGACCTTGCGGCCGATGGCGAGGTCCTGAACCGTCAGCACCGGCTCCTGAAGGCCTGCGTCCTCGGTCTTGTGGCCCTCCTGGAGGACCTGGGTGAGTTCGCGCCCCAGCATGGTGGTCACCAGATCCATGCGCGACAGCTCCGCCATGGGAGCGACCTGCACCGTGCGCCCGTCGCGCATGATGGTGACGCGGTCGCACACCGCGTAGAGCTCGTCGAGCTTGTGGCTGACGAAGATGACGGAGACGCCCGCCCCCTTGAGCTGGCGGATCACGTTGAACAGCACCTCGACCTCGCGCTCGTCGAGGGAGGAGGTCGGCTCGTCCATGATCACGAGCTTGGCGTCGAAGCCGATGGCGCGGGCGATGGCCACCATCTGCTGCACGGCGGTGGGATAGGCCATGAGCGGGCGGCGCACGTCGATGTCGATCTTGAAGCGGGCGAGAAGCGCGCGGGCCTCCACATGCATGGCCGACCAGTCGAGCAGGCCGAAGCGGCGCTTCTCCCGGCCGAGGCAGATGTTCTCGGTGACCGAGCGGTAGGGCACCAGGTTGATTTCCTGGTAGATGGTGCTGATGCCGGCTCCTTGCGCCTCCTGCGGCGAGGCGAAGGCCGCGGGCCTGCCGTCGAAGACGACCTCGCCCGCATCCTTGGTGTAGTAGCCGGTCAGGATCTTGATCAGGGTGGACTTGCCGGCGCCGTTCTGGCCGATGAGGGCGTGAACCTCGCCCTTTTCCACCACGAGCTCCGCGGCGCGCAGGGCCGGTATGCCGGCAAAGCGCTTGTCGATCCCGTGCATGCTGAGGAGCGGCGCCATGAGAGGTCCGTTGCAAATCCTGCTGGAGAGAAAAGGCGCTGCCCGGCCCCCGTCGGGCAGCGCAGTTGCAATCAGTACGCGTCGGCGATGAGCTGCGCCGCGTTGGACTTGTCGAAGAAGCGGTCCGTGTTCACCACCCAGGGCTGGATCTGCTCGCCCTTGGCGTAGCGGGCCAGCGTCTCGAAGGCCTTCGGTCCGAACTTCGGATTGCACTCGACGGTGGCGAGCATCTTGCCGTCGATGATGGCCTGGAGCGCGTCGCGGGTGCCGTCGATGGACACCACGATCACGTCCTTGCCGGGCTTCTTGCCGGCGGCTTCGAGCGCCGCGATCGCGCCGATGGCCATCTCGTCGTTGTGGGCGTAGATGGCGGTGGCGTCGGGATGGGCCTGCAGCAGGGTCTCGGCCACCTGGCGGCCCTTGTCGCGGGCGAAGTCGCCGGACTGGGACGCCACGATCTTCATGCCGGCATGGGCCTTGATGTAGTCCTCGAAGCCCTTGCGCCGGTCGTTGGCCGGGGAGGAGCCCGTGGTGCCCTCGAGCTGGATGATCTTGGCGTTGCCGTTCATGGCCTTGGTGAGGGCCTCGGCCGCGCGCTTGCCCTCGTCCACGAAGTCGGAGCCGATGAAGGTGACGTAGTCCCGGCCCGCCTTGGCGAGGTTCTGGTCCACGTTGCGGTCAAGGAGAACCACCGGGATGCCGGCCTTCTTGGCCGCCATGACAGCGGGGATCAGGGGCTTCTCCTCGCGGGGCGCGAGGAAGATCAGGTCGACGCCCTG
>DATHAU010000758.1:0-4395 GCA_035296545.1 Microvirga sp. | reverse complement strand
CTCCATGTTGAGCTTGACCGCCACCGTGTTGAGGGAGAGCGCCAGGGCGTCCCGCAGGGTGACCGGCCCGCGATAGCCCCGGTCGTAGTTCTCCGGCGTCCAGCCCTTGATGTTGACGGGGGCGTCGTCGCGCACCGCATCCGGGGTGAGGCCCCGCTCCAGGGCCGCCAGATACACGAAGGGCTTGAAGGCGGAGCCCGGCTGGCGGCGGGCCGTGGTGGCCCGGTTGAACTGGCTCGCCTCGTAGTTGCGGCCGCCCACCAGGGCCTTGACCGCCCCGTCCGGCTCCATGGCCACGAAGGCCCCCTGGCTCACGTTGAACTTCTGGCCCTTGGCGTTGAGCTCGTCCACCAGAACCCGCTCGGCCGCCGCCTGGAGCAGGGGCTCGATGGTGGTCGAGACCACGATGTCCGACTCCACGGTGCCGACGAAATCGTCGAGCACGTCCATCACGTAATCGGCCGCGTAATTGGCCGAGCCCGCCCCGCTCGGGCGCACGGGCTCGGCCGGGGCGCCGAGCGCGGTCTTGGTCATGCCCGGGGTGATGTAGCCGAGCTCGTTCATGGCGGCGATCACCAGCTGCGCCCGGGCCTGGGCGGCGTCCGGGTTGCGGTTGGGGGCAAGCCGCGACGGGGATTGCACGAGGCCCGCCAGCACCGCGGCCTCCGCCAGGGACACGTGGCGCGCCGACTTGCCGTAATAGCGCTGGGCCGCCGCCTCGACCCCATAGGCGCCGGAGCCGAAATAGACCCGGTTGAGGTAGAGTTCGAGGATCTGGTCCTTGCTGTAGTTGCGCTCGAGCCAGAGCGCCAGGATCGCCTCCTGGATCTTGCGCGAGGCGGTGCGCTCCTGGGTGAGAAACAGGTTCTTGGCGAGCTGCTGCGTCAGGGTCGAGCCGCCCTGGGCCAGGCCGCGCCGGGCGAGGTTGCGGTAGACCGCCCGGGTGATGCCTACGGGATCGATGCCGAAATGGCTGTAGAAGCGCCGGTCCTCGATGGCCACGAAGGCGTTGGGCAGGTAGGGCGGCAGCTCCTTCAGGGACACCGTGCGCCCGCCGGTCTCGCCGCGATTGGCCAGCAGCGAGCCGTCGCTGGCCATGATGGCGATGTTCGGGGGCCTCTTGGGCACCGTGAGCTGGTCGATGGGGGGCAGCTGCGAGGCGTAATAGGCCACCACCCCGCCCACGCCGATCACGCCCCAGAGGCAGAGAACGAGCCCCGCATAGACCAGCCTGCTGGCCAGGGTGCGGCCGCTCCGGCGCCTGGCCTTCCCCCGGGAAGGCGGGCGGGACGCTCTGCCGCCGTTCCGGGAAGCCTGCCGTCTCGCCATGGTTCCCCCTGCCCGGTCCTCGGGCGAGAGGCAAAAATCCAGCTCTCCCGCATCGGCGGCGGGCGCATCGAAAACCGGCTCGCGCCGGTCACGTCCGTTCGCCATGATTCAACCCCGCATTCCTTGAGCCGGCATCCTCCGGCCTTGTCCTGCTCTGGAGCACCGTAATTATGGCGGTTTAAGGGGCGGTTAAGCCGGAGCTCTCCGGGAACTGCCGGGAATCGGCGGGCGTTCGGCTCCTTATGAGCGCTTACATCGTCGTCCTCGCCGTGTTCGGGCTGGTGGTGCTGCTGACCGCCTGGCTGCCCATGGTGCTGAAGGAGCTGCCCCTGTCCCTGCCGATCTTCTGCGTCGGCCTGGGAGCGCTCATCTTCGCCTTTCCGGACATTCCCGGGGTCATGCCCCACCCCATGGAAGAGCTCGCCATCGTCGAGCGCGCCAGCGAATTCGTCGTCATCATCTCGCTCATGGGGGCGGGCCTCAAGATCGACCGGCCCTTCGGCTGGGGGCGGTGGAAGCTCACCTGGCGGCTGCTGGGCATCTCCATGCCGATCACGATCCTGGCCCTGGCGGTTCTCGGCCAGAGCCTGCTCGGCCTGGGGCTCGCCACGGCGATCCTGCTTGCCGCGTCGCTCGCCCCCACCGACCCGGTTCTCGCCAGCGACATCCAGGTCGGCCCGCCGGGCAGCGGCGAGGAGGACGAGGTCCGCTTCACCCTGACCTCCGAGGCGGGCCTCAACGACGGGCTGGCCTTTCCGTTCATCCTGCTCGCCGTGGCGCTCGCCCATGAGATCAGCGCAACCAGCGTGGCCGAGTGGTTCGTCTATGCGGTCGTCTGGAAGATCGCCGCCGGGGTGGGGGTGGGGTATGCGGTCGGCCGGGTGCTCGGCTGGCTGACCTTCCACCTGCCGAACCGGGCGAAGCTGTCCCGCACGGGCTCCGGGTTCGTGGCGCTCGGCATCACGGCCCTTGCCTATGGGGGCACCGAGATGGTCAGGGGCTACGGGTTCCTGGCCGTGTTCGTGGCCGCCCTGGCGCTTCGCGCCACGGAGCCGGAGCACGATTATCACCAGAAGCTGCACGACTTCGCCGAGGAGCTCGAGCGCCTGATGATGATGGTGCTGCTGGTCCTGCTCGGCGGGGCCATGACCGGCGCGGACCTGTTCCAGGCGCTCACCTGGGAGGCGGCGGCCTTTGCGGCCCTGGCGCTTTTCGTGGTGCGGCCGCTGGCGGGCTGGATCGGGCTGATCGGCACCGACCGCCCCTCCGGCGAGAAGATGGCGATCAGCTTCTTCGGCATCAGGGGGCTGGGCTCGATCTATTACCTGTCCTACGCCCTCCAGAAGGAGGCCTTCGACCATGCCGCCCTTCTGTGGAGCGTGACCGGGTTCATCATCCTGGTGTCCATCGTGCTCCACGGGGTCACGGTGACGCCGGTGATGCGCAACCTCGACAGGCGCAGAAAGCTCGCCGCTCGGGCATGAATTCTGATGAGCCTAAGTTTTTCCGCCGAAACTGCAAATAATAACATAGATCAGTGACAGACCTTCAGGCATGTGACATGGTCCTATTATCGTCAGCAACGAAATCATAGGCGCTGATGCCTGAGAGATGAGAGAGCTCCCGCCTGAAACCACAGGGGAGCATCATGCCCAATTCTTTCGATTCCCATGAAAACCCGCTTATCGGCAAGCTGGACAAGGTCTTCGCGCTGACGGAGGACGAACGGCAGGCGATCCTGAGCCTGCCGATGCAGGTGACCGTTCTCAAGGAGAACCAGGACATCGTGCGCGAGGGCGACAGCCCCTCCCGATGCTGCCTGCTGATCAGCGGCTTCGCCTGCACCTACAAGGTGACGGGGGACGGCCGGCGCCAGATCATGGCGTTCAACATCGCGGGCGACGGGCCCGACCTGCAGAGCCTCCACCTGAGGGTTCTGGACAACAGCGTCGGAACCCTCACCCCATGCCGGGTGGGGTTCATCTCCCATGAGGCCCTGCACGGCATCTGCGCGCGCCACCCGCGGGTCGCCGCCGCCTTGTGGCGCGAGACCCTGATCGACGCCGCGATCTTCCGGGAATGGATGGCCAGCATCGGGCAGCGCGAAGCCTATCCCCGGATCGCCCATCTCCTGTGCGAGTTGATGCTGCGCCTGAGAGCCGTAGGCCTTGCCGACGGCCATGGCTTCGACCTGCCGATCACCCAGGCCGAGTTCGGCGACGCCCTCGGCCTCTCGACGGTTCACGTCAACCGCATCTTCCAGACCCTGCGGGCCGACGGCCTGATCGAGACGAAGGGCACCAGGATGAACATTCCCGACTGGGAGAAGTTGGAGAAGGCCGGCGACTTCGACTCCACCTACCTTCACCTCCGGCAGGAGCAGCCCGCAGCATGACCCTCACGCTTCAGCCGGCGCTGGTCGCCACGGGCTTCGACGAGGAGGGCCTCATGGTCTTTGACGACAGGCAGCGCCTCGTGGCGGTTCTGACCCGTCTCTGCGACCGGCATGACGACGCGTCCGGCCGATGGTTCCTGGAGGCGGGTTTCGGCTGCCTCGACGGACCGGAGCATCCGACCTTCGCCGACCTCCAGGCGGCCGAGGCATGGCTGGACCGGCGCCTCGCCAAGGGACGCGGCTGAGGGCGCGGAGAAGCCCCCGCGCCCGACCCCGATTTCAGCCCCTACTCCGCCGCCAGCGGCAGCTCGCCCGTCTCCGGGTCGGCCTCGGCCAGGTCGCGGATGCGGCGCAGGTCGTCCACGAAGGCCGCGTAGGCCTCCCGCTTCGTCGCCTCGTCGGGCAGGCGTAGCAGGTAGGACGGGTGCACGGTCACATAGCCCAGGTTGGGTCCGAACTGCGCTCGTCCCCGCGAGCGGGAGACCGGCGCCGCCTTGCCCGAGAGCGCCAGCACGGCGGTCGCGCCGAGCGCCACCACCAGCCTCGGGCGCACCAGCTCCAGCTCCTTCATGAGCCAGGGCCGGTAATGCTTCACCTCGCCCGCCGTGGGCTTGGCGTGAATGCGCCGGTGGCCGCGCTGCTCGAACTTGAAATGCTTCACCGCATTGGTG
>DATHAU010000757.1:0-3479 GCA_035296545.1 Microvirga sp. | reverse complement strand
TCCGGCGCCGGGAGGAGCACATAATGGAATACCGCAATCTGGGCCTTTCCGGACTCAGGATCTCGCCAATCTGCCTCGGCACGATGATGTTCGGCGGCCCAACGGACGAAGCCCTCTCGTCGCGCATCATCAACAAGGCTCGCGAAACCGGGGTCAACTTCATCGACACGGCGGACGTCTACAACGAGGGGCGATCCGAGGAGTTCGTCGGGCGCGCCATAGCGCCCAACCGACCCGATTGGGTTCTGGCCACCAAGGTTGCCAACCCCACCGGATCCGGTCCCAACGACAAGGGCCTCTCGCGCAGTCACATCATGGAGGCCGTGGAAGCGAGCCTTCGCCGTCTCGGAACGGACTGGATCGATATCTACTACCTTCACAAGGAAGATCATGCGACACCCCTGGCCGAGACCGTCCGGGCTATGGGCGACCTCGTACGACAGGGCAAGATCCGGTACTTCGGAGTGTCCAATTATCGGGCATGGCGCGTCGCCGAGATCTGTCGCCTGTGCGATGAGCTCGGAACAGACCGGCCTATCGTCAGTCAGCCCTACTACAACGCTATGAACCGGACGCCGGAGGTGGAACACCTACCGGCTTGCCATCATTTTGGGCTGGGCGTGGTGCCCTACTCACCTCTGGCGCGCGGTGTCTTAACCGGAAAGTACAGCCCTGGCGAGCCCCCACCCGAGACCAGCCGGGCCGGCCGGCAGGACACTCGAATGATGCAGACCGAATGGCGTCAGGAGTCCTTGGCCATCGCCCAGGAGGTCAAGCGTTACGCTGAGGACCGCAAAATCACAGCAGGTCAGTTCGCTGCTGCTTGGGTTCTGAACAACCGCTTTGTTACCTCGGTGATCGGAGGCCCGCGTACCGAAGAGCAATGGGACGACTACCTAGGCGCGCTCGACTACCGCTTCACGGCTGAAGACGAAGCCTTCATCGACGGACTTGTTGCGGCGGGCCACCCCTCGACGCCTGGATACAACGATCCTGCCTATCCCCTTGAAGGTCGCTCTCCTCGCTCCTCCATTCCGGAATGACTATAACCTTTGAAGATGGTTGGACACTGCCGTGATGGTTGTTGCCGATCGGCAGGGTTCAGTCGAGCCGGATCTTGGCCGTCTTGCATCCCCTTGGCATACGGATGCCGATCTCAGACGGCCGATCGAGGTCATGATCGACATGTCGTAGAGCCACGTCTGGGCTTTACCGGGTACCAGCCAACTGATGATGCCTTCTTCGACCTATTTACGGGACTGCGGGCTGACCGGTTGATCCCCTAATCCTCACAGTGCTTCACCTTGTGGCAATTGCTGCCGACTGCTCGATGTACGGACGACATTTAAGGTCCGTAGTGGGTCATGTCCTCCCCTTCAGCATAGCCGTGTAAAGGTCCGCTGACCCTGCGCAACCAGACGTTCGGCTTACTTCGGCTCTGTGCCAGAAGCAACCCTTTCGTTGGCTTAGTCACCTCCAGGCAATGGAATAGTTCTTATGGCGCGGCTGTCTATGTTCAGGAGGGTGCCGCAGGCCAAAACCCTACGCGAGGCAAAGGGTATAGTCTCGGAGACATATCTTACTTCAGGCGGGCACCTCAGCGGGGAATGCGCGATTGGCCACCTTGCCAAGGTGCAAACAAATCCGGCGTAATGGTCGTCAAAGTCGGCGACCATTGCACCGTATGGAGATGCACCGTGGCCCATCCATTGGCACTTGTCGGAATGATCGGGATCCTGATCCTGACCGGGAGTGCGGCTCTTGCGCAGACGCCTCCCACACCAATAGAGCTTGCGGCCTACCGTGGATTGCACGCGGCCGCTGCCAAAGGCAGCGTTGATGACATTGGGCAACTGCGTCAACAAGGGGCCGATCCCAATGCCCGCGACAGCAATGGCCGCACACCACTGCATGTGGCGGCGTTCCAGGGCCATGGTTCGGTGGCTCAGGCCCTGATCGCCGCCGGATCGGATCCGGGCCTTCTCGACAACCAGCGCTATGACGCTGTGACCATTGCTGCCGTCCGCGATGACATGCCAACGCTGAGGGCCCTGCTCGCCTCCCGCGCCAGCGCCAAGCAGATCACGAGCATCTATGACGGCACCGCGCTGATTGCGGCAGCCCATCTTGGCCACGATGGCGTTGTCCGCGAACTGATCCGCGCCGGAGCACCGCTCGACCACGTCAACAACCTGGGCTGGACCGCGTTGATCGAGGCGGTGATCCTCGGGGACGGTGGGTCCCGCCATACAGAAACCGTACGTGCGCTCGTCGAGGCTGGTGCTAACCCCAAGATCCCTGATCGAGACGGCACGACGCCCCTGCAGCATGCTGAAGCGCGCGGCTATGCCAGCATTGCCTCCATCCTGAGCCAAGCAGGCCGCTAAGGGCCCGGGAACCTTTCCGGTCAGCCTCCATCCAATGAGACGTGCAGCCCCTGAGATGAAAGACGACGGACGCGTGGCTCACCTTTATAGGGGCGAAGGTCTCCAACGGGTCAAAGTTGGCCCTTAAGCGTGAGCGTGTGAAGGTCCGCTCACCGCCTGAATGCGGAAGCAGAGGCAAGGTCCGCCTCGCGCCAGCTGTGGTGGTGAGGCGCCCGCGTGACATTGGCATCGTGTTGCCGGACAGCACGCCGGCTCCGGGGCTACTCCGCAGTCCTGTAGTCCATGCGGACTGGATAGAACACATCGAGCACCCGGCATGGTGTCAGGCTGCGGCCCGAATGAACTGATCCTCCGGGGATCGTGAGGACATCCCCTACCCGGAGAAGATGCCTTACCCCATCCACGACCATCTCCAGTTCGCCATTAAGCATGTTCACAACTTGCTCGTGCGGGTGCGAGTGCTCCGGCAGGATCGCGCCGGCCTCGATGTCCCAATACGCGAAGCTCATGTTGTCCGTATGAATGAAACGGCCGTGAAATCCGGGCATCGGTTCGCGGCTGGTCAGAGCATCAAGGCTGTACTTCATCGTACCCTCCCGCTGGGAATGGCAGTCAACTAGGTGCTGGAAACGCACCATACCAGTTCGGGACCGTCTAAGTGAGTGTCTGAATGGCTCCCAGCCGCCAGACTGATCCAAACCTGATGTCCCTCAGTCGGCCAGCGGCACTCATGCCAAAATTGCCAAAATTGCCAAAACTCCCCTTCCGCAGCGTTTCGGGATGGCTGCAGCGTCACAGGACGGGCTGAAGTGGGTGAGCGTTAATGCCGGGGGCAGGCGATCGTAGGGGCAGTACTCAAACGAGCCGGGACAGGGGCTCACCGGAAATCAGGATCAACCCTATGGAACGGAACACACGAGAGCCGCTGAGCCTGCGGCTGACGCCCCGGTGTGGAGCCAAGAGGCGGGACGGCTTGCCCTGCCAGAAGACCAGAGCCAAGGGTCGCAACCGGTGCCGGCTGCACGGCGGCGCCCCCGGCAGCGGCGCACCAAGAGGTGAAGCGAACAGGCGCTACAGCCATGGCCTGCTCAC
>DATHAU010000756.1:0-2679 GCA_035296545.1 Microvirga sp. | reverse complement strand
TCCCCTGTGGGAGAGGGGATGGCCTGCGCTTCGTCGGATACGGCACAGGAGGGCTGGCGAGAGCCTAGATCTCCAGGATGGCGTAGGGCTTTCCCGTCGGCTTCTCGATGTGCTGGGCCACGTTGTAGACCCGCTGGCCGCCGGGGGTGCGTCCCTCGTAGCGGCCCCGGTGGGCGTGGCCGTGGACGATGGCGCTCACCTGGAAGCGGTCGATGGTTTCCGCAAGGCGCGAGGAGCCGAGGAAGGGATAGATCTCCAGGGGCTCGCTCTCGATGGTGTCGGGGATCGGCGCATAATGGAGGATCACCAGGGAGCGCTTGGCGCGCACCTGGCGCATGGCGTTCTCGAGGCGCAGGGTCTCGTTCATGGCCTCGCCCACGAACTGCTTGATGGCGGGCTCCCCGAACGAGCCGAGCATGCGCCGCCCGAAGCCGCCGGCGAAGCCCTTCACGCCCACGAAGCCCACCCCGTCGATCTCCACCGACTGCCCGTCGAGCACCTTCATGCCCGCATCGCGCAGGATGCGCGTGACCTCCTCGGCCGCGCCGCATTCGTAATCGTGGTTGCCGAGCACGCCCACCACGGGGATCGAGCAGGCCTTCAGGTCCTGGGCCAGAAGCTCCGCCTCCTTGGGCTTGCCCAGGTCCGTGAGGTCGCCGGCCAGCACCAGCACCTGGGCCTCCCGGGAGATTTCCCCGAACAGGTCCCGGTACGACACCCCGTTGTCCTCGCGGACGTGAAGGTCGCCCATGGCGGCGACCCGCATGAGGGGCTGGGCCTCAGTCATTGCGCCATTCGCCTTCGCCGCCCACGTCGGCGAAGCCCCATTCCTTCACGTCGATGTCGTAGTCGATGCGGGAGAACATGCGCCCGCGGCAGACCTTCATCTGCGGCGGCGGCAGGTCGCGCTGCTTGCTCAACCGGTCGAGGAGCTCGTCCATGACCCAGCCGGGCACGTTGTCCCGCTCGCTGGGATAGATCCAGCGGAAGTTGAGCAGGTGCATCAGCAGCACCTCCCAGTGCACTTCCATGTAGGCCAGCAGCTGGTTCCAGTCGATCAGGTTGTGGGCCTTCAGGATGGTGTGGGCCACGTCGGCGCCGTCATAGCGGTGGCGCAGCTGGATGAAGCACTTGGACCAGACGAGCTCGGTGGGGCCGACGATCCGCACCGGCGAGCCGAAGACCTCGATCTGCCGGGCGTTCTCGAACCACAGGTCCCCGATCGGCATGGTGCCGTTGGAGGAGGCGAAGATCACGTCGAAGAAATACTGGCCCTTGAACACCTTGCCGAGCCAGCGGTCGTCCTCGATCTCGACGGAATAGCCCAGGCCCTTGAAGTGGGAGAGGACCCGCGTGTAGTCGCCGGCCTTGCAGAAGATGTCGAGATCCTTGGTCGGACGGCTGATGCCGGTATAGGCCGCGATCGCATAGGTGCCGGCGAGCAGGAAGGGCAGGCCGAGCCCGTTCAGCTCCCGCAGGGCCTCGGCGTAGAAGGTCTCGGATTCCGGGTATTTGAGGGTCGGCTCCGCCTTGGCGTCGATGGTGGGAACGCCGGGCAGCAGCTTCGATTTCCCGTCCGGCGCTTTCTCGTCTCGATTCTGGGCTGCCATCGCACCTGTCCGAAGCGCGGCCAGCGACGACCCGCGTTCGACAACCGGAAGACGGAAATGAAGTTCCGTCCGGGCCGGGGCCGCGGGTTCAGGAAACGGCCATGGGACCCGAGGGCTAATGGTCCCCGTGGGAGGTGCGCACATCCCTGGGGCTGTTCAGGATTTCCAGCAGGCTGTTGGCGATGTGGCGCGCCTCGTCGTCCTTGAGGCGCAGCATGAAGGGCGGCAGGGCGCCGGCCTGAAGGGCGACCACCGCCATGCCATGCTCGTCCACGCCCACGTCGATGGTCTGGGAGGTCACGTCCATCATCTCCTCCGTGATCTCCTCGCCCTCCTCGGCGTTCTCGCCGATGGCGAGGAGGAGCTGGCCCAGGGCCTTGACCAGGGACCGGGCCGCGTGAGGATCCATCACCACCGCCGTCGATTGCTCGCCCTTCTGGAACGCGAGCTGGATGTTGTCGCCTTCGAGCGTGACGGAAATGCCTGCCATCGTGGTCCTCTTCTTTCCCGTCACATATGGGGTTTCCTGCGGCGAGGGAAAGGCGGGCCCTGATACGACGAAAGGGCCCGCAGCCCAAGGGGGAAAGCTCTTCCTCCAGAGGCGCGGGACCGGCTCTTTCGATGGGAATGACCCCTTCGGGCGCCAGGACGCCCGGATCGCGGGAGGCCGTCGCCGGACATCGCCTTCGAACCCCGACCCGCCGTCGCCCCGGCCGCCGCGGGCGATGGAGCCGTTGTCCCCGCGCTCCCGGCCGTCGGCCATGAGGGCGCTCCTCAGATTTTTGTGGAAAAGACCGCCCTGCGGGCGGCTCCCGGAAGGCGACGGGAAGGCCCGCGCGGGGTCCTGGAGGATCCTGCGGGAGCGGGCCGCACGGGCATTTTACCGGCCGCGCTCGAACGGGCGGGCGGGGCTTTGCATTGACGCCACGGGTTTGTTCGAGAAACACTCTTGATGAGGTGAGATCCCATGACGGAAGCCGTATCCGGCTTGAGCGACGAGGCCCTGGCGGTCTTCGCCTTCGCCGCCTACCACCAGCTCAGCAGCGGCCAGATCGTCCGCAGCATCGTC
>DATHAU010000755.1:0-3448 GCA_035296545.1 Microvirga sp. | reverse complement strand
CTGAAGCAGTTCCCGGTGGACATCATCAAGATCGACCGCTCGTTCGTGCGCGACCTCGCGGAGGACCCGGACGATACGGCGATCCTCCAGGCCGTGCTTCGCCTGGGAAAGAGCCTCGGCATCGATACCGTCGCGGAGGGGATCGAGACGACGGTGCAGGCGGGCTTCCTGCGGGCGCAGGGCTGCAACCTGGGCCAGGGCTATCTGTTCCGAAAGGCGATCCCGAGACCGGGCATCGCCGATCTCGTCTCCACATGGGACGCGTCCCGGTTCGGCGCGCCGGTCGCCTGACCCCCTCGACGGCCCTCATGGCGCGCGGCGCCGGGATGCGTCCCGCCCTTTTCGGCAGCGGCCCCGACAACGGCGGTCGCCACCGGCCCGCCGTTTCGGCATAGTCGTCCGCACGGGAAGCAAAGCCCCGTCGAGCATTGGAGAGAGCAGTCCATGACCCTACCACCGGAAGCCCCCTCGCCCTCCCTCGCGCCGGCGCGCGCCGCCGTGATCGGCCTTGGCTCCATGGGATTCGGCATGGCGTCGTCCCTCCGGCGGGCGGGGCTCGCCGTGAGCGGCTACGACGTGGCTCCCGCCGCCGTCGAGCGGTTCGTCGGCGAAGGCGGAGGGGGCGCAGGGTCTCCCGCCGAAGCGGCGGGCGGGGCGGATATCGTGGTGTCCGTGGTGGTCAACGCCGCCCAGACCGAAGACATCCTGTTCGGCTCCGGGGGAATCGCGGAAGCGATGCCCGCGGGCGCGGTGTTCATCTCGTCGGCCACCATGGATCCCGATGCGGCCCGCAGCCTTGCCGGGCGTCTCGAAGCCACGGGACGGCTCTACCTCGATGCGCCCATCAGCGGCGGCGCGCGCCGCGCGGCCGAGGGCGCGCTGACGATCCTCGCGTCCGGCAGCCCCGCGGCCTTTTCCAGGGCGAGGCCGGCGCTCGATGCGATGGCCGCGAAGGTGTACGAACTCGGCGACGAGCCCGGCCTCGGCGCGGCGTTCAAGATGATCAACCAGCTGCTCGCCGGCGTGCATATCGCGGCCGCCTGCGAGGCCATGGCCTTTGCGGCGAAGCAGGGCCTCGACCTCCGCAAGGTCTACGAGGTCATCACCGCGTCTGCGGGCAATTCCTGGATGTTCGAGAACCGGATGCCCCATGTGCTCGAAGGCGATTACACGCCGCACAGCGCGGTGGACATCTTCGTCAAGGACCTCGGGATCATCCAGGACATGGCGCGAAGCGCCAGGTTTCCCGTACCCGTGTCGGCCGCGGCGCTCCAGATGTTCCTGATGACCTCCGGGGCCGGGATGGGCCGCGACGACGACGCTTCCGTGGCCCGCCTCTATGCCCGCGTCACGGGCACGAGCCTTCCTGGAGACGTCACTCCCTCTTCCTGATGCCGTTCAGCTCGGCCACGATGTCGGACAGCATGGGCACGTAGTCGTCCCCGCGCCCGGCGCCGACCGCGAGCGCGAAGCTGTTGCGCACCGCCGCGCCCACCGGGTTGGCGAGACCCACCGAATTGGCGAAGGACGCCAAATAGGTCATGTCCTTCAGGCCGTTGCGCAGCGCGAACTTGTGGGCGTTGCGGTCCCGCTCCAGCACCCACTTGAAGAAGGTCTGGTAGAAGCCGCAATCCATGCGGCTGCCGCGGATCACGCTGTCGAAGAGCGGCGGCGTGATCCCCGCCTTCGCGCCGAGCGCCAGGGCCTCGGAATAGAGCGCCGCATAGCCCATGGAGAGGAAGTTGTTGAGGAGCTTCATGGTGTGGCCGGTTCCCGTGGGACCCGTATGGGTGACGCGGCCCGCGAAGGCGTCGAGAACCGGGCGCGCCCGCGCCACAACCTCGGGGTCGCCGCCCACCATCACGTCGAGGGTGCCGGCCTGGGCGTCCGCCGGCGTGCGTCCGAGCGGCGCGTCGATGAGGGTGATGCCCGCGGGCGCGAGTTCGGCCGCAAGCCGCATGGTCACGGAGGGATCGGAGGTGGAGCAGTCGATGACGAGCAGCGGCTTGCCCGCCGCCGCCAGCCCGTCGGGACCCTGCACGATGGCCTGAACCTCCGGCGAGCCGGTGACGCACAGGACCACGATGTCCGATTGCTCCGCCACCGCCCTCGGGCTTGCGGCCTCCTTCGCCCCTCGCCCCTTCAGGTTCTCGACCGGCTCGCGGTTGCGGTGGCCCATGATCGTGAGCGGCCAGCCCTTGTCGACGATGTTCCCGGCCATGCCGTGGCCCATGAGCCCCACGCCGATAAACCCGATCCGTTCCTTGGCCATCAGTCCCGCTCCTCCTGATCCGACGTCAATTGGGAAACACTCTGTTCAGCTCGTCCACCGCCTCGCAGGTGAGCGGCCGCGCGGGGCGCTCGCCGATGAGGAAGAACAGTTTGGCGGTCTCCTCCAGCTCCTCGCTGTTGTACACCGCCTCCTCCAGGGACTTGGCCGACACGATGGGCCCGTGGTTGGCGAGCAGCATGGCGGAATGCTCCCGCGCCACGCCGCGCACCGCTTCCGCCAGCGCCCGGTCGCCCGGCCGGTAATAGGGCACGAGGGGAAGCCTGCCGATCCGCATCACGTGATAGGCGGTGAGCGGCGGCAGGACGTTTTCGGTGTTCTCATGGCACAGGCAGGACACCGCCACCGCATGGGTGCAGTGGAGGTGCACCACCGCCCGGGCCGCGGGGCGCTCCTCGTAGACCGCCAGATGAAAGAAGGCTTCCTTCGACGGCGGGTCGCCGGACAGCGCCGTCCCGTCCGCGGCCACCTTGGAGATCCGGGCCGGATCGAGGAAGCCCATGCAGGAATTGGTGGGCGTCACCAGGATGCCGCCGTCGTCGAGGCGCACGGAGATGTTGCCCGCCGTGCCATGGGCGAGGCCGCGCCCGTAGAGGATCGCGCCGAACCGGGCGATGGCGTCGCGCAGGCGGGCCTCGTCACTCACGGACGGCTTCCGGGGCCCGCGCCCGACATGGCGTTCAGCGCCTTGCTGAAGAAATCGGGCGCGCCGAAATTGCCCGACTTGAGCGCCATGGCCACCCCCGTGCCGTCGGCGGCCGCCAGCACCGGCACGCCCGGGTCGATCTCCGGCCCGATCTGGAAGGACGCGATGCCCAACGCCGACACCACCGCCCCGGAGGTCTCGCCGCCGCCCACCACGATCCGCCGGAAGCCGGCATCGCGCAGCAGCCTTGCGGTCTCGGCGAAAATCCCGTCGAGCCTCTGGGCCACCGCCTCGCGGCCGTAGCGCTCTTGCAGCGCCGCCACCTGTTCCGGCCTTGCGGAGGAATAGACCAGCGGCGCGCGGCCCCTGTTCCGCTCCAGGAAGGCGCGGAGGTCCTCCGGCAGGGTTTCGCCGCTCATGACCCGGCTCACGTCGATGGACAGGACGGGATGATCCTTGGCGTGGACCTCGATCTGGTTGAGGGTCGCGCGGGAGCAGCTTCCCACGAGGAT
>DATHAU010000754.1:0-3900 GCA_035296545.1 Microvirga sp. | reverse complement strand
ATCCAAGCCGTCCTCGCCGATGTTGCCGAGCGAGCCCACGCCCACATAGAGCTTCGAGCCGTCGGGACTTGCCAGCAAGCTGCGCGTCCAATGCCCACCGGGTTTGAAGCCGACCAGCTTGCGACCCGGCCCAGTGACGCGGCCCGCGCCGGTGTCATAGGGGAAGGCGACGGCTCCGTCGGTGTTGCCCACGTAGAACGTCCCGGCCACCAGCGCCATTCCGAAGGGCTGGTTCAAGCCATCCAGGAACACCTCCCTGACTTCCGCCGCCCCGTCGCCGTTCATGTCGCGCAGCCGCGTGATACGGTTCGCACTGATGCCCACGGCGCCTGCGCGTTTCATCGTGCTGAGTGCCGCGTAGGTGAAGATTGATTTGAAAGGGTGTGTTACGAAGGCGATCAGCGACTTGACGGTCTCGTTCGCGCCCCGGGCTTCGGCGACGAGTACGTCGCCATTCGGCAGGACCTCGATCCACCTGGGATGCTCGAGGTCGGTCGCGAAGGCGTTGACCTTGAGTCCCGGAGCTGCGATCGGCGTCTGCCCGGCAGTCCATCCCCTCGCCGCGGGCATCTTCAGCGTCATCAGGCTGCCCTGCGACCTTGCGGTGGGAATCACGGGAGTGCTGCCGAATGCCGGCTCGTGCGTGCCTTCCCGCCTCCCGCGTGCCCATGCCGTCGTGCCGCCGATCATGGCCACGCCGCGCGCAAACATCCCTGATATGTTCATTGGTCTGCCCCATGTGGGTGATCTGAGTGTGATGTTAATTCAGGATTGGTCTGGGTGCCAACTTGGAAGCTGGCACCAGGACCTCTGGTGCGGGTGGTCGCAGCGAGGGGATGAGTGCTGACACACCGTGTTGTAGTGGCGTCGCCAGTTCTCGACGATAACTTGAACCTCCTTGAGCGAATAGAAGATCCCCTCATCGAGCAGTTCGTCCCGGAGTGACTTCGGTCATGACCTGACCGGGATTTTGAACCAGGCGCGTTGATAGCCTACTGCATGATTGGGGATATGGGTAGCAGCTGTGAGATGGCCTCCAAGACAGCGGGTGCAGGCGGCCGGTAGCCCAGAGATGAGTGAGTTCGCACGCGGTTATAATGATCCCTCCGAGCCCCAATGATGACCTGAGCCTCTGTCAAGCTGTAGAAGATCTCCAGCCTCAGGCACAGGATGGATGGTGATGAGGGCGCCTGGCCGCTTTGACTACATCTGCCGCTATCACCCGAACATGACAGGCGAGATCATCGTCCAGCCCTGACCTGCAGAAGCGCGGGAGCCTACGCGGTCCCGATCCCATCGGTGGCTTGACACCATCCTTCTCGAGCGTGGCGCGGGTCGCCGACTCGGACCCATCAGGGTTCCTGCGGCCAAAGATGAAGACCCCCGCTCCTAGATTTTACGTAGAAAACTTGCTTCTATGTTAAACACTGAATCTTCTGTTATTCTTTCAAAGAGGATCAATCTCTCGGTTTCTTTCCTTGTATACTGAATTTATTCTTTGTCCGCGTGATCTACAGAGCCACCCAAAATACGGAGCCTAGACGGAACAAACAAAAAGCTTGACCGTTAACACGGGCTTTCGTTTGCGGGGGTTCGGAGATGTTTTTCAGAGCCGCCTGGTTCATTTTAGCGGTATTCATTTTCGAGCCGGCATGCGCTCAACAGCCTCAAGCCATCAGGGTAGGCCTGCTCAAGTTTGGAACGGTCTCCTGGGAAATCGATACAATCCGGCATCACGGCCTCGACCGCAAGCATGGGATTGCCGTGACGCCCGTTGAGTTCGCCTCGAATGAAGCCGCCAAGGTGGCGTTGCAGGCGGGCGCCGTGGATCTCATCGTTACGGACTGGCCCTGGGTTGCGCGTCAGCGGGGCGAGGGAGCCGCTTTCAGCTTCATCCCCTACTCGAGGGCCGTCGGCGTGCTGATGCTTACGTCGGGTTCGAGAATCGTGACCCCTACGGACCTCAAGGGCAAACGGATCGGTGTCGTTGGCGGCCCGCTCGACAAAAGCTGGCTTCTCCTCCAAGCCTATATGCAAAGGAAGTTCGGGATCGCTTTTGCCGATGCCAGCGAGCCAGTATTCGGCGCGCCGCCGCTCCTGAACGAGGAACTTGCCCGAGGACGGATCGATGCGGTTCTGACCTACTGGCATTACGCTGCTCGCCTCGAAGCAGAGGGAGCCAAGCCACTCCTAAGTGTGTCCGATATGATCCGTGACTTAGGGGTGACTCACGACGTGCCCATGCTTGGCTATGCCTTCCGGGAGGAGTGGGGTGCGCGGGAAAGTAAACTGCTCGAAAGCTTCGTGGCAGCATCGCGAGAGGCGAAAGCCCTCCTGGCAGTGTCAAAGGACGAGTGGACCCGCCTTGCTCCCCGGATCGGCACCGATGACCCGGCAACCTTGACCGCTATGCAACTAGGCTTTCGGGCCGGCATCCCGGAGCGATGGAACGAAGCCGAGCGGCGCGCGGCCATGGACCTCTATGCGATCCTGGTTGGAGTCGGGGGTGAGAGGCTCGTCGGTCGGGCGCGGTTCGTGGACCCGAATACGTTCTGGCCTTTGACCTATTAAGACCGATTATGCGTGCTGCTGATGCTGGGAGCCGGGGAGGATGGCAGGGGATTGCCTCGATTCTTTTGTTCTTGGGTCTCTGGCAGGTCGGATCGGGATTTGCCGATAGCCGCCTTTTTCCGGGACCTGTTTCCGTGCTGCAAAGCATGGCGTCTGAGGCCCAGGATGGCGCATTGCTTTACCATCTCGGCATCACGCTCGCGCGCGTCGGCGTCAGTTTCGTCGTTGCCATGGTGATCGGAGTGGCTCTCGGGATCGCGCTCGGCCGTCTTCCGTGGCTCGACCGCTGGTTCCATCCCTGGTTGGTCATCCTCCTCAACGTGCCCGCACTTGTCGTCATCATCCTGACCTATATCTGGCTCGGCCTGGTAGAAACGGCGCTTCTTGTGGCGGTGGCCCTCAACAAGATCCCCAACGTGGCGGTGACCCTCCGGGAGGGCGCGCGGTCGCTTGATCGAGATTATGCCGACGTGGCACAGGTCTACCGGCTCGGTCCTTGGAAAACCTTGCGAGAGGTTATCGCTCCGCAGCTTGGCCCTTATCTTCTGGCCGCCGCGCGCAACGGTCTTGCGCTAATCTGGAAAATCGTGCTCGTGGTGGAACTGCTCGGACGCTCGAACGGCGTCGGTTTCCAACTCCAGAGCTATTTTCAGCTCTTCGACGTCCCCCGCATCCTCGCCTACGCGGCGGCTTTCGTCGCCTGTGTTCTTCTCATCGAAATGTCCATCTTTGCACCTTTGGAGCGGCGGACAGGGCAGTGGCGGCGATGACCATGCGGATCGACATCGAGAGAAAGGTTTATCCGGCACAGGCGGGTGCGCCCTCACGGGCCCTGTTCGAAGGATTGTCGCTGGAACTCAGGGAGGGCGAAGTTTGCGCGGTCGTCGGCTCCTCCGGCGTCGGCAAGTCCAGTCTCCTCCAGATGATCGCCGGGCTGGATCGCGACTTCATAGGCTCCATCGAGGGGTGTCCTGCGCCCCTAGGCTATCTGTTTCAATCGCCGCGTCTCCTGCCATGGCGGACAGCCCGCGAGAATCTGGAGCTTGTGCTTTCGGGGCAGCCAGAGAAGGCTGAGAGGTGGTTGCAGCAAGTCGGCCTTGCCGGATCCGAGGATGTCTATCCCCAGCGTCTCTCCTTGGGGATGGCACGGCGCGTGGCGCTTGCCCGGGCGCTGGCCGTAGGGCCGAGGCTCCTTTTGCTGGACGAGCCCTTCTCATCTCTAGACGAGGCGATTGCGAAAGGCATGCAAGATCTTGTGCATACGCACCTGAAACAACTTCGTCCGACCACCATCCTCGTCACCCATAACAGGCAGGAGGCGGCGGCTCT
>DATHAU010000753.1:0-4382 GCA_035296545.1 Microvirga sp. | reverse complement strand
CAGCAGATCTTCGAGACGGAGGTTTACCACCTCGGAGCATACTTTCCCGTAGTTTTCGGCTGCATCGCCGCCTTCATGGGGGCGGCCTCGTTCACCAATGCGAGGCTCGTGCGGCGTCTGGGGATGCGCCGCCTGTCCCATATCGGCATCTGCGGCTTCACCCTCGTGGCGGCCGCGCAGGTGTCCATCGCGCTTGCGTATGACGGGCGGCCTCCGCTCCTGCTCTATGCGGGCATCTTTGCCGTCAACCAATTTCTGTTCAGCCTCACGGTGCCCAACTTCAACTCCATGGCCATGGCCCCTCAGGGAGCGATTGCCGGCACCGCCTCTTCGTTCATCGGGTCCTACACCACTCTGCTCGGCGCCCTGTTGGGGCTTGTCATCGGCCGCCTGTTCAACGGCACGGTCATCCCCCTCAGCGTGGGCTACCTCGCGCTGGGTGCGGCATGCCTCGCGGTGGTTCTCTGGACGGAGAGAGGGCGCCTGTCCCTGCGCAGCCCGCCCGAGGAGCGGGCAGGGGACCGGGCGCTTCCGGCCGCTGCGGAATGAGGGACCTGCCATGTCCCGGAACGCTGCGGATCGCTCCCGGCGATCCGCACGCGCCATTCCTCCATGGCTGCGGTCAGAGGCGGGCCAGGCGCATGCGTTCTATGATGTGGCGGCCGGAACCGCTGACATGCTTGGCGATCACCTGGGCGGCGCCTTCGACATCCTGCGCCTTGACGCAGGCGATCAGCTCCCGATGCTCCTCCAGCACGGTCGCCTGTCGGCTCAGCGAAGTCGGAAGGTGACGGCTGATCGCCCAGAGGATCTGGCGGTGGCGCGCCCACAGATCGACTGCATGGCGGTTGTAATGGCAGTCGTACATCAGCCGGTGGAACTGCAGGTCGAGGTTGGAATGCCTTGCCTCGTCGGCGAAGTTCAGCGCTTCGATCTCTGCCTGAATGCGCTCCAGCTCCTCGATCTCCCCCTTGGTCACGATGCCCACGAACCAGCGCGTGAGCGCCGGCTCGATCAGCACCTCGATCTCGCAGATATCGCGCACGAACTCCTCGTCGATGGGGCGGACCCGGGCGCCGCGATTGGGCGTCATGACAACGAAGCCTTCGCCGCGGAGCTGCTGGAGAGCCTCTCTGACAGGGTTGGTGGACGTGCCCAGGCGGCCCGCGAGTTCGGCGACCTTGAGACGCTCGTTCGGCTTGACGCGTCCGTGAATGATGTCGTCCCGCAACCGCTCGTAAATCGAGGAGCCGCTGTCTTTCCCCGAATCCTCGTGTTCGGGAGCAGCTTGCCGGATGCTGGTGATGGTGCTCATAAGCTTGTTTTAATGTACGTTTTGACGGCTTCCAAGAGTGAAACAGGGCTGCCGGTACATTTATATTGACAAAGAATGTACGATTTGAAAGCCTTTTCAGGCGCGAGAGCCGCAAGGCGCTCGTTCGGGAGGAAGACGGCGATAAGCCGACCAAGAGGAGAAGAGATGATGGGCTACCATCGGAAGCTGCCGGGCCTCGTCGTATCGACAGGCCTTCTAAGCGCCGTGCTCCTGGGGTCCATGGCCCCGGTCCTGGCGGCGGATTACAAGCAGGCGCCAATGCTCGATGAACAGGTGAAGGCAGGCAAGCTGCCTCCCGTCGCCGAGCGCCTCCCGGAACGTCCCTTCGTGGAGACGATGATCGACGGCGTCGGCAAATACGGCGGCACTCTGCGCACCACCATCCTGGCCAACGGCGACCAGTACAACCTCACCCGCACCATCGCCAACGAACTGCTCGTCCGCTGGGATCCCCAGTGGAAGAAGATCATGCCCTCGCTTGCCGAGGAGTACAAGGCGTCCGACGATGCGACGACCTACACCTTCAAGCTCCGCAAGGGCCTGAAGTGGAGCGA
Organism: Microvirga sp.; assembly: GCA_035296545.1. Lineage (GTDB taxonomy): Bacteria > Pseudomonadota > Alphaproteobacteria > Rhizobiales > Beijerinckiaceae > Microvirga. Next base: position 2,492 of record DATHAU010000753.1, on the reverse strand, counting down.
CGGCAAGCCGTTCACGGTGGACGATATCGTCTTCTGGTACGAAGACGTCTTCATGAACAATGCGCTTTCGCCCGCCAAGAACCCGACCTTCACGGTGGCGGGCAAGCCGGTCAAGGTCACGAAGATCGACGACCTGACGGTCGAGTTCAAGTTCGAGTCGCCCTATGGGCTCTTCGTGCAGCAGCTCGCCTATGGACAGGGTCACCTGCCGGTGATCTATCCCAAGCACTATCTCAGCCAGTTCCACGACAAGTACAACAAGAACGGCATTCCGGCCCTGCTGAAGGCCAACCCGGCCGCCGGCGACTGGGTGGCGCTGTTCAATTCCAAGATCTCGCTGACGTTCCAGCCGCCGTTCTGGCAGAACCTCGAGCTGCCGACGCTCAATCCCTGGGTCCTGACGGTCCCCTATGCCGACAGCGAGCGCGTGGTGGCGACCCGCAATCCCTTCTACTGGAAGGTGGACACGGCCGGAAATCAGCTCCCCTATATCGACGGCATCACCTGGGCCAAGCTCGACGACCCGCAGCTCATGGCGCTCAAGATGACGTCGGGCGAGTTCGACTTCGCCTTCCGCCACATCAACAACTCGACCTTCAAGTCCGTGCTCTTCGACGGGCAGAAGACCGGCAAGTACCGCTTCGTGGACGTCAAGGACCTGCCGGCCAACGACGCCACCATCCTGCTCAACCTGAACTCGACCGACCCGGTGAAGCGCAAGGTCTTCCAGAACAAGGATTTCCGGATCGCGCTCAGCCATGCCATCAACCGGCAGGAGATCATCGATCTGGTCTATGTGGGGCAGGGCGCTCCGGCGCAGGTAGCGGTTCAGCCGGAGCACGAACTCCACAACGAGCGCCAGGCGACGCAGTATACCAAGTTCGATCCCAAGCTCTCGGCCGAGATGCTCGACAAGATCATGCCGAAGAAGGACGCGGAAGGTTACCGCGTCGATGAAACCGGCAAGCGTTTCACCATCAACTTCATGGTGGCGGACGTCTTCGGCCTGTCCTATCCGGACGTCATGCAGATGGTGCAGCAATACGCCAAGGCCGTCGGCATCGACATCCAGATCCGCACCACGGACCGGGCTCGCCTCAACACCATGTGGGCCGCCAACGAGCAGGACGCCTACATCTGGAACTGCGTCGGCGGGCTCTCGGAGGTCTATACCGATCCGCGCTGCTACATGCCGTTCCAGAAGGCGGACATCTTCTTCGCAATCCGCTGGGCCGAATGGTATTCCAATCCCAACAGCGGCGAGGAGCCCCCGGCCAACATCAAGGCGCTGATGGCCGCCTACGACAAGGTCAACGCCGCGGTCACCGACGACGACCGCCGCCAGAAGATGAAGGAATTCCTCAACCTGTCTGCCGACAACTACCTCAACATCGGCATCTCGCGGCCCATGCCGAAATACATGATGACCTCGACGAACCTGAAGAACGTGGTCAACGGCATCCCGATCACCGGCAACCTCTGGCATCCGGCGCCGACCCTGACCCAGTGGTATTTCGACAGGCCGACCCGGTAAGGCTCCTCCCGGCGGCGGCGCCCGTGCCGCCGCCGGCCATCCTTTCGCCTTCACCGAACGGTCAGGCCGATGCTCCGTTTCATTGCCAAGCGGATCGTGTTCGCGATCCCGACGCTGTTTGCCGTCTCCGTCATCGCCTTCATCATCATCCAGCTGCCGCCGGGGGATTACCTGACGACCCTGATGGCCGATTGGGCGAGCCAGGGCGGCGCGGTGGAAGCGGGCACGGTGGCCGTCATGCGGGAACGCTACGGTCTCGATCAGCCGATCTATGTTCAGTATTACAAATGGATCTTCGGCATCCTGACCCGCGGGGATTTCGGCATTTCCTTCGAACTCGGCAAGCCGGTGACGGAACTCATCTGGAACCGGCTCGGCTTTTCCCTGCTGCTCTCGATCCTCACCCTGTGCTTCGTCTGGGCCATCGCGATCCCGATCGGCATCCTGTCGGCGGTGCGCCAGTACTCGATCTCCGACTATGGGGCGACCTTTCTGGCCTTCTTCTTCCTGGCGGTGCCGGACTTCCTGATGGCGCTTTCAGCCATGTACATCATGTCCGCATGGTTCGGTCAGAGCGTCGGCGGGCTCTTCTCGCAGGATTATGTCGATGCGCCCTGGAGCTTCGGCAAGCTTCTCGATTTCGCCGGGCATGTCTGGCTGCCGGTCGTGGTGATCGGTCTGGGATCCCTTGCGGCGCTGGTGCGCATCATGCGGGCCAATCTGCTCGATGAGCTCTCGAAGCCCTATGTCACCACGGCGCGAGCCAAGGGCATGTCCGAATTCGAGCTCCTGATCCGCTATCCGGTGCGCCTTGCCATCAACCCGCTGATCTCGACCCTCGGCTGGATTCTGCCGGCGGTCATTTCAGGTGAAATCATCGTGTCCGTCGTCATGAGCCTGCCGACGACCGGGCCGCTGCTGCTTCGCTCGCTGCTCGCCCAGGACATGTATCTCGCCG
>DATHAU010000752.1:0-20713 GCA_035296545.1 Microvirga sp. | reverse complement strand
GGCCGACGCGAAACCTGGCATCCGGTTGAAGCGCCCTCCGGTTCGGTCGACGGGTCAGTCGGGGATCGCTTCCGTCCCCGAGGCGGACCGCAGGGTCGGCGAAGGCTGGGGTGACCGGCACAGGTTCGCCGCCTGAAGCAGGCCGTGCCCGAAGGTCGTGTCACGACCGGGCTTGCCGAGGTCCAGGGTGGCGCTTTCAAGCCTCGCCCGGAGGCTGGCGGCATCCAGGCTGGGGTTGGCGGCGCGCAGGACGGCCGCGCTCGCCGAGATGAACGGCACGGCATAGGACGTGCCGCTCTTGACGGTGCCGCCGCGCCCGGCCGCGGCCACCCACAGGTCCACGCCGGGCGCCGCCAGGTCCACGTACTCGCCGCGGGTCGCCCGTGGATAGACGCTGAGATTCCGGTCCACGGCGGTGACCGCGATCACCCCGGGATAGGCGGCGGGATAGGACGGCTCGGCGCCGGCCCCGTTGTTCCCGGCAGCCGCCACGATGACCATGCCCTTGGCCTGGGCCGATGCGATGGCGCTCTTCAGCACCTCGTTGGGCGGGCCGGACAGGCTCATGTTGACCACGCGCACGTTGCGCTCCGCCAGGGCCTCCAGGGCCAGGACCAGGGAGATCACGTCGGTCCGGTCCGCCGTGCCGCCGTCCCGATAGAAGGCGTCCACCGCGAGGATCCTGCCTTCGGGAAGCAGGCCCGGGGCGCTGCTGTCCCGCCGGCCGACCAGGAGGGCCGCCATGGCGGTGCCGTGATCGCGCTGCGAAGGATTGCCGCGCATTTGAGGACCCGGCAGAACGTCGATGGCCTGTCCCCGCAGGGCTTCGTGCTCCCGGTCGATTCCCGTGTCGATGAGGCCGATCGCCGGAAGAGGGCCGCATCCGCCGCCGGCGGGCATGTCCCAGCCCACCAGCGAGGCCGCCTCGCATCCCGGCCCGGCGCAGCCCGCGTCTCCATCCGTGTAATAGAAATGATCGTAGTCGGACGCGGCCCTCGCGTCGACCAGACGCACGGCGCGCTGCGCCTGAGCAAGGGACAGTCCCCGGGGCGGGATCAGCCGGGCCACATTGGCGATGGTGCCCTTCGTTCTCATGGCGATCCGGAAGCCCTGCGCGTTCAGCCGCGCCAGATCGTCCGACGTGAGGCCGGCCGCCACAATCGAGCGCGCGGCCTGTCTCGGCTTCGGGAGGGAGGGCTCCGCGGCCGCGGCGCTCCCCTCCGGCCGTGGCTGCGCCGCGGGCCGTCCGCCGGGCGGTTTCGCAACCGCCTCCCTCGCGGCCTTGGCCTCTGTCGCGTCCTTGCGGCTTTTGCCGGCCTGAGCCTTGCCTTCCCGGTCCGGGCGTGACGCTGCCGGCGCCGCCGCGCGGCTTGGGGATCTCGCCCCGGATTTCGCCTCGGACTTCCCCTGGGCCTTCGCCGCGTCTTTCCGCTCCGGGACGTTTACGGATGGACTGGAAGGAACGACCGGACCTGAGGGAACGACCGGACTGGGGCGAACGCCGCCGAAAATGGCGTCGAGCAGCCCCGGCAATCCTACAGGCGCCGCAGGTGGGGAGGGTTGATGACCGTTCCCGCGGGACTGCCCTGCGCCGCGAGATGAAGAATTGCCGTGGTTCGCATTTGCGGTCGAGCCGTCATCCTTGCCCCTGCCGCCGCTGTTGCCGGGGCTGCCGCTGTTCCCAGGGCTGCCGCCGCCCTTTCCAGCGCTGCCGCCGCTGTTTCCGTTGCCGCTGTTGTTGCCGCTGTTTCCGCCTGCATTGCCACTGCCGCCAGCGTTGCCGCTGTTGCCGCCTGCATTGCCACTGCCGCTAGCGTTGCCGCTGTTGCCCGCATTGCTGCTGTTGCCAGGACTGCTGCTTCCGTTGCCCTGCCCGCCGCCGCTGTTTCCAGGGCTGCTATTCCCTTGGCTGCTATTCCCTTGGCTGCCGCCTCCGATGCTCCCATTCCCGTTTGCGCCGACAGACCCGCTCACGCCTCCGGCCCCGAGGTCGCCGCCGATGCCGATTCCAGCCCCGCCGTTCCCGAGGCTGTCGCTCCCAAGGCCTCCGTTGCCGTTGCCGCCGTTGGCGTTCCCAGCCCCACCGCCATTGCCGTTGCCGCCGGCATTCCCGTTGCCGCCACCGTTGCCGCCATTCCCGTTACCACCGCCGTTCCCGTTGCCGCCGCTGTTTCCATTGCCGCCGCCGTTGCCATTGCCTTCGCCGCCGCTCCCGCCGTCCTTGGCAAGGGCGGGCCCGTCGTTCAGGGCGAAACGGATGCCTTTGGAGAGGTCCAGCTGGGGCTGAACCGGGCAAACCAGGGCGACGCATGATGCGGCGAACAGGAGGGAGCGCCGTGCTGAGATCATCGAAATTGCTCGCCTGGGCATGGCAGTCGAAACCGCATGTGAAAAAGACTGGGCATCAAAGCCTTAGGAACGCATCGGGCCGACCGCGCGGTCATGCTCGACAATGAATCGGGCCGAATCCATGGTTCGAAGGCCGGTTGGGCATCCATCGGGACCTTCGAAGCGATAACGGTCAAGCCGCACGGTTTGTTTCCAACCGGCGTGGGGATCCCTCAGCAACTGAGGAAGCCTGGACGGGCGGCTCCATCCACCCGCAGGCCGCTCCGGCATCTCTATCCGGGAGCGCAACGGACCGACTCACGTCGTCCTGCACGATTGCGCGGGCTACATGAACAGGCGATTAACAACCTTGGTGAACGGTCAAGTATTGGTTTATTCATGAGGCGTTCATAAAAGTAATCGCCATGATTACTTTCCCCGAATGACGCATATTTGCTTTGAAACCACGAAGCAGCTTGATGCGTTTGTTCGGCAACGGGCAGGAGGCCCGCATCCTAATCTGAGGAGTGATCCCATGTCGAAGAATATTTTGCTCGCCGGCGTCGTTCTCGCAGCCCTCGCGCCTGCCGCCGCCCTTGCGCAGACCGGCGGCGGGGCCGCCGCAGGAGCCGCCACGGGCGCGGCCGGCGGCGCCATCGTGGGCGGCCCGGTGGGCGCTGCGGTGGGCGGCGTCACGGGCGCCATCCTGGGCGGCATCGCCGACCAGCAGCAGCCGGAGTTCCGCCAATACGTGACCACCCAGAAGGTCCCGTCCTACGCCTACCGGGAAGAGGTGCGCGTCGGTGCGGTTCTGCCCGAGGCCGGCGTGACCTATCACGAGGTGCCCGCCCAGTACAAAGTGAAGGGCTACCGCTATACCATCGTGAACGACACCCCCGTGCTCGTCGAGCCGGGCACCCGCAGGATCGTGCAGGTCATCCGCTAGACGACCCCGGTTCACGCAAAAATTGCGGTGGGCGGCCCCGGGCCGCCCATTGCCTTTCGCCTGGGCAAGGCCTCCCTCCCGCGCCTTTTTGCCCCCATCTGTGCCGGGGCATGGAATAAATCCATCGGCTCTCTCGTTATCAGACCATCAGGCCATGCGGAGCAGCAATGCCGGCAGCCATCGGACAGGAACTTGTGGCGCTTCTGCCACGGTTGAGGCGCTTTGCCCTGGTGCTCTGCCGCTCCCACGCGCTTGCGGACGATCTCGTTCAGGGCGCCTGCGAGCGCGCCCTGGCCAATGCGGGCAGCTGGACGCCCGGGACCCGGTTCGATGCATGGATGTTCCGCATCCTCCGCAATTACTGGATCGACCACCTGAGACGGATGAAGGTTGAGGGCATGACGGAAGACGTAGAAACGCAGACCCAGCTCGTCGGCGATCCGGGGGAGGCGCCGATCCTGAGCAGGCTGGCGCTGACGGAAGTGCAGCGGGCCATCGATACCCTGCCGCACGAGCAGCGGGAGGTTCTGGTTCTCGTCTGCGGGGAAGACCTCTCCTACCGCGAGGCGGCCGACATCCTGAACGTGCCTGTCGGCACCGTCATGAGCCGCCTTGCCCGGGCGCGCAAGCGGCTGGTCGAACTGACGGCAGCCGCCTGAGCGCCCATGGGAACCGCCAGTGGAGTCACATTCATGTCTCAGCTTCATCTCACCGACGAGATCCTCATGGCCTTCGCCGACGGCGAGCTCGACGAGACCGTCGCATCGGCCGTGGCCAAGGCCATGGCGGAGAGTCCCGGCCTCGCCAGGCGGGTCGTGGAGTTCCAGCAAAGCCGCCGCCTGACCCGCTCGGCCTTCTCCAGCACCCTTGCGCCCCCGGTCTCGCCCGAGCTCTATGCCGCCGTGTCGGCCCAGGTGAGGGCTTTCGAGGCCGCCGGCCATGCGGGCGATACGGTGACGCAGTTCAAGCCCCGGAAGCCGCCGGCTCAAGCCTCCGCCCGACGCCTGCCATCGTTCTTCAACATGGCCCTGGCGGCGTCCGTCGCCGCTCTTGCCCTGGCGGCGGGATACTTCGCCGGTCAGCGGGATGCTTCCGGCGCAGGCAGCCTGGTCGCGCAGCTCGAAGGCCCCCAGGTGCGGGACGCCCTGAGCACGGTTGCTTCGGGCCAGGACGTGGAGCTGCCGACGGGCCGCCTGCGGGTGATCTCGACCTATCGGCTGGCGAACGGGTCCCTGTGCCGCGAGTTCAAGCTCCAGGCGTCATCCGGCACGGCCGATGCGATCGCCTGCCGCGGGGGCGAATGGAATGTGGCTTTTGCCACCACCCGCCCTGCCGGGAACGCCGATTACGTCCCGAGCGACGGGGCCGATCTGGTCACGGCCTATCTCCAGAGCGTGGATGCGGGGGAGCCCCTCGTGGACGGGGCGGAGGCGCAGGCGCTCACCCGGCGCGCGCCCTGAAGCCCGGGGCCTGCCGGACGAGATCCGCCTGCCGATCCAAGTTAAAATTTCTCGGGGAACTGGAATAAACCGGCAGGACGATCCGTTCTCTGTTCGTGAGGGCTAGCGATTGAGGGTTAGCATGCGAGCAGCGTCCTATATGGCTTTCGCCGTATTCTCAGCCAGCATCGTGGCGACGCCGGGCACGGCGCCCAACGCAACCGGCAGCAACGCATCCTGGGCCGGCGCCCAGGACCGCGCCGTCATCAACGCCGCTCGCAGCGTCGCGAGCGATCCTTCCGCGAAGGTGCAACCGCGGCGGGACAGCCGGGCGGCGGACCGGAGTGCGCAGGGCCTGTCCGTGGGGGAGACCCTGCCGGAGGCGGTGGCGCTGCACTTCATTCCGAAGCACGAAACCTACCGCTACGCCGTCGTGAACGATCGTCGCGTCATCGTCGACGCGGCATCCCGCAAAGTGGTCTACGTGATCCGCTGACCCGCGGGATGTCGACGACGATGGACGAAATGTCCGCCATTAGAAAAGGTCATTGCCCCATGTCAGCTTACAGCTTGAGTCAGCACCGGCAGCTCCTCCCGATCGAAGGGTCGCCCCCGGTGACCGTGCTGCCGATCTGCAACAATCCCCTCCTGCGCCTCGGGCTGCAGCAGCTTCTTTCCGACACCCAGTTCAACATCTGGCAGGACCCGGTGGACGATGCGGCGGATCTGCCTGGCCTTCCGGAGGAAGCGCCCGTTCTCTTCATCGTCGACGGCAACAGCCAGTCCGACGGCGCGGCCGACCTCGTCAGGCATCTGAAATCACGCTTTCCGGCAGGGCGGGTCGTCATTCTGGCGGATCAGTTCGACACCGGCAAAGTGGCGGCGGCGTGGAGCGCGGGCGCCGACGGATTCTGCCTTCCGACCATGCCCCACGACGTTCTGGTGCGAACCCTCGAACTGGTCATGCTCGGCGAGGCCTTCCTGCCTTCCAGCGTGGCTCTTTCGATCATGGACGACATCGCGGACCAGTCCGAGCGCCGGCTGGCGGGCGGCCCCTGGGGCATCAGCGAAACCGATCTCAGGAGCAAGAAGCTCTCGACCCGGGAGGCCGAGATCCTGGTCTGCCTCAAGGATGGCGCGTCCAACAAGGTCATCGCCCGGATGCTCAACCTCTCCGACGCCACCGTGAAGGTCCATGTGAAGACCATCCTGAGAAAGGTCGGCGTGAGCAACCGCACCCAGGCGGCGCTCTGGGCCGCGCAGCACATGTCGGTGGGCGCGAAGCCGTGCCAGATCGAGGCCCCATAGGCACCGGCAGGCCTCAGGGGGTCGAGAGCCCTTGCGGAAGCGCCGCGCCGGACGGCGCGTCCGAACCCGGGGCCAGGGTCCATATCCTGCGAGCCGTCGGTGGCCCCGGAGGGGCCGTTAACGAAGCGCTCACCATGTTGAGCGGAAGTCGAAGCCTCAGGTGAACGTCTCCTTCCACGCCGGGTTGACCCGGCGAACCCGCGAAGGAAGGGCGCACCGCATGATCCCCATCTTGTCTCTCTTGAGCCGACCATCCGGAGACGGGCGCCAGTTCCCCGAGCCCGGCCGCTGGCGCGTCCTCGTGGTGGAGGATGAGCTGATCCTCGGCGCCGTTGCGGCGGAGGCGCTGGAGGAGGCGGGTTTTGCGGTCCTGACCGCCGCCAGCGCCGAGGAAGCCGAGGTGATCCTCTCCCATGAGGCCGTGGACGTCCTGTTCACGGACATCGACCTCGGCGGGAGAGACGGATGCGATCTCGCGGCCCGGGCGCTCGACATGCAGCCGGGCCTCTGCGTCGTCTTCACGTCGGGCCGCTCGCGCCGGTATCACGAAAGCCGGCTCCCGGCGGGAGCCCCCTTCCTGGCAAAGCCCTATCGCCTGTCGCAGCTGATCGATGAAATCGATCGCGTGTCGCAGGAGCCGTCGCGCCGGTGACCGGCTCCCCTGCATCCCTCCCCACAGGTTTTCCCCCATCCGCTTTCACAAGGAATATCCCATGCACCGCCTCGCAACCATCGTTCTCGCAGGCTGCCTCGCCCTGTCCTCCGCCGCCGTCGCGCAGGCCCCCGTGGAGGTCGAGGCGTGCCGCCTGTCCGGCCTCGCGGCGCTCAAGGAGCGCTCGCCGTCCATCGAGCACCTGACCTTCGACATGGAGTCGCTGGCGATCTCCAAGGCGGCGACCCGGGTCGAGGACACGCCGATCAGGATGGTGGTGATGGGCGAGGCCTATCTCCAGCGCGAGACCAGCGACAAGCCGAACCGCTTCGTCTGCCTCGTGAGCGACAAGGGCAAGGTGGTGCTCACCTTCTTCACCGAGCGGTAGCCCTTCGCAGTGACCCTTCGCAACCGGCCCGGGCGCAACGGCGCGGCTCGAACGGGTCAGCCCGCGAAGGGATGGTCCTGCGGGAGGCCGGCCTCGGCGCGCCCCGCAATCGGCTCCACGGCCCGGGTCTCCTCGAAGAACAGGAAGGCGTCGAACTGCTCCGGCAGGGATGCCTTGAAGTAGTGGCTCATCCGCTCGCTCTCGGGCAGGTACATCACCCCGATGGCCCGCTCCAGCCGCTCAGGCGTGAGGGCCTCCCGCAGGCCCTCATGAACGCCCCGCCGCAGGTCGAGCAGGAACCTCTTGGGGCGGGCGTCGCGAAACACCGCGCCGTAGCTGTCGGGCAGCGACGGACGCACGGTCTTGACCTCGGGCGGCGCGTCCCATTGCGATGCGGCCATGACCGTGCCGCGATCCGTGCCGAAGCCCACCAGGGCGGCCGTGCCGCCGAAATGCCTGCGGCAGAGTTCGCCGATGTTGAGTTCGCCACGCTCGCCCATCTCGGTGGCGGCCGCGTTGCCCACATGGGAGTTGTGGGCCCAGACCACCGCCCTGGCGTTCGGGCCCCTTGCCTCCAGAACGGCCAGCAGGGTGCTGAACATGTGCTGATCGCGCAGGTTCCAGGAATTCGTCGAGCCCGCGGTGCGGTAGTAGCGCTCGGCCGAGGCGACCACATGGGCGTTGCGCAAGGCGTCGAAGGAGGCCTCCGGGCTTAGGCCGGGCGGCCGCTCCGACAGGGCCTTGAGCATTGCCGCCGCTTCGCCCTCGCAGGCTCCTCCGCCGCCCAGGCCGAGGAAGGCGGCGGCCCCGTAGCCGGTCGGGTCGTCGCGATAAGGGCTCAGGCAGTCGTAGGCTCCGCGCGCCTGCGTTGCCGGGTCCGCCTTTGCAAGGTGATCGGACACCATGTCCATGGAGGCGGCCAGGCTGTAGAGATCCAGGCCATAGAAGCCGGCCTTGCGCGCGGGATCGGCCACGGAGGCGTTGCGCTCGCGCATCCAGTCCACCAGTTCCCGAACCTCCTGGTTGCGCCACATCCAGGTGGGGAAGCGCCGGAAGGGCTTGGCCGGGAACGGGGGTTTGCCTGCGCCCCGGATATAGGCGTCCACATGGGCGGCGTCGGGCCAATCCGCCTCCACGGCCATGATCGTGAAGCCGTGGCGCTCGATGAGGCGCCGGGTGATGGCGGCCCGCGCCCGGTAGAACTCGGACGTTCCATGGGTCGACTCTCCCAGGAGAACCACGCGCGCCGAGCCGAAGCGGTCGAAGAGCGCGCCGAAGCCGGGATCGTCGATGGCGGGAAGCGGCTCCGCCGCTTCGTTCACGGCCCGAACCAGGCTCGCATCGCCCCTGGGCCCGGCGGGACCCTGGGCCAAGGCCGGTCGGGCCACGACGGCGGCCGCTGCGGCCCCCTGGAGGATGGACCGTCGCGACATCCGGTGACTGGGCATGGTAGGGCTCCTCTGCGCCATGGTGCAGATGAACGATCCGATCCGGGGCATGTTCCTGTCGGGGGATCAGCCGGGCTCCCGAAGAACCTGGGCCGCGCCTCGTGGACGACCATCGCAGACGACGCGGCGCAGCGCGCCTGCTCGGCGCCCGCAGCGCCGATCCGGCGGTTCACCTCGCCGCCCATTGCCGGTAAAGACCCAACACCGATTCCACGAGAGACCGCGCTCCGAGATGTCAGCCTGGCGAGACGAGAAGAACCGGAAGGCCCGCGCCCGGCTCGAGAGCCGCCTCTCAGGCCTCTTTCCCTCCTGCGTCCTGTCCCACGCCCTCAGGCAGCCGCTGATCCCGCCGACGCCCCGCAGAGCGGTGGAATCGTACTGGCGACGCCGCCCGCTCCTGGCCGATCGGCTGGCGCGGGCGCTGGCGGCCGGAAGCGGAGAGCCCGCGGGCTGGCGGTGGCGTCTCGGGGGCGGCAGGGACGCCGGCCTGCCCATGTCCTTCCGCATCCCGCCCGCGCCCTATCGGGAGGCGGCCTTCACCCGCGGGCCGGGCCATTGCTGCGTCTGCGGGCAGGCGGTTTATCGGCTGGGCTGGCACCGGGACCTCTGGGGCGACGGCAGGCCGAACAGGAACGCCACCTGGCACGCGGCCTGTGTCGTGGCCTGGCAACTCTGGACCGCGCCTGCCAGCCACCTGGGGGCCTTGAAGCTGCGCCAGAAGCGCAGATGCCCGATCACCGGGCGTCGCCTGCTCAAATCAGCCGAGGTGGACCACCGGGTTCCGTTCTTCGCGGTGTGGTCCGAGCATCGCTCGCGGCCGTGGCCGGAGCTGCTCGCCTTCTGGGGTGCGCCCAACCTCCAGGTGATCAGCAAGGCGGCCCACCTGGACAAATGCGCCGACGAGGCAGCCGAACGGGCCAGGCGGCGCAGTCCCGCGTCAGGGGCGGCGGAGAACAGCACAGGGGAGCCGCAAGGGTAGGCGCCGGGCGCCTGCCCTCGCTCCTTCGGCAAACTCGTACATCGGCCCAAGGCAGGCCCCGGTCCGGTTCCGCCTAGAGCAGCGGGGTGCCGCCCGTCACCGCATGGATGCCGCCTGTCATGTAGCTGCCCTCCTCCGAGGCGAGCAGAACGTAGATGCCGGCCAGTTCCCTGGGTTGGCCCGCGCGGCCCAGGGGCGTGTCCTTGCCGAAGCTCTTGACCTTTTCGTCCGGCATGGTGGAGGGGATCAGCGGCGTCCAGATCGGGCCCGGCGCCACCGCGTTCACCCGGATTCCCTTGCTCCCCAGCATCTGGGCCAGGCCCGCCGTGAAGTTGGAGACGGCTCCCTTGGTGGAGGCGTAGGCCAGGAGCATGGGGGAGGGCTTGTCCGACTGGATCGAGGTGGTGTTGATGATGGAAGACCCCGGCCGCATGTGTGGGACGGCGGCCTTGGCCAGATAGAACATGGCCGCGATGTTGGTCTTGAACGTGTAGTCCCACTCCTCGTCGGGGATCTCCTCCAGCGACTCGTAGGTGCGCTGGAAGGCGGCGTTGTTCACCAGGATGTCGATGCGGCCGAACTCCTGCACGGCCCGGTCGATGATGGCGCGGCAATGGGCGGCCTCGGCGATGTCGCCCCTCACCAGCACGCAGCGCCGCCCCGCCGCCTCGACCTGGCGGGCGGTCTCGCGGGCATCCTCGTCCTCCTGCTCGTTGAGGTAGCTGATCAGGAGGTCCGCCCCCTCGCGGGCATAGGCGATGGCCACCGCGCGGCCGATCCCGCTGTCTCCTCCGGTGATCACCGCCACCCGCCCGGCGAGCTTGTCGCTGCCGCGGTAGCTGGTCTCGCCGTGGTCGGCCTGGGGCGTCATCTCGGCTTCGGTGCCGGGCGGCTGGATATGTTCCTGATCGGACTGGCTCATGGCGGTGCTCCTTCCTGGGGAACCCCGTCAAGCACCGGGCGCTCGGGAAGTTCCAATCGCGCCGGACAACAGGCGGCGCAGGGGCGGGCAACCGCTCGGCCGGGAGCGGCCCTCCGTTTCCGATCCTGACGCCGCCAGGGGCAGACCCGCCCTCAGGGCCGCCGCCTACGAGCCCGCGCGCTCCGGTTGATTGTCCCGCCGACCCGGATCGAACCGGGGATCAGCCTCGGGGCTGTCGGCGCCGCGCCCCCGTTCGAGCTTGGCCATGACCTCGTCGGCCATCGCCTGGAGGCGCTCGCGATCCTCTTGCGAGAACTGGCGCGGCTCCATGTCGATGACGCACAGGGAGCCGAGAACCACGCCGTCGGAGGTTCGCAAGGGGGCTCCGGCGTAGAAGCGGATGCCCTTCTCCAGGATGAGCGGATTGTCGGCAAAGCGCGGGTCCTTGGTCACGTCCTCGCACACCAGCACCTCGTCGGCCGCCGCCATGTGGCCGAAGATGGGCTCCTCGCGGGGAGCCTGCCGGGGGGCATCCGCCGGCGCGGCTGCCTCCCGCGCCGGCTGGTGCTCCTCGTCGATGAGCGACACCAGGGCCAGCGGCGCGCCGAAGGCTTGCGCCACCCGGCTGGTCGCCTCGTCGAAGCGGTGGTTGCGAGCGGTGGTCGTCAGGCCGAGTTCCCGAAGCAGGCCGAGCCGTTCGTGCTCGTTGTCGATGGCCGACGCGATCGTCTCGCCGCCTGCTCCCGGAGCCGGCCCCTGGGCGGGACTTTGGGCCTGATCCTGGGCCGCTTCCCGGCGGGATATCCACGCGGCCACCTGATCGACACAGGTCTCGAGCGACACGGTGGCCGCGTCCGCGCTCATCTGCCGGCTCATGTCCTCGGCCTGCGAGCCGCTCGGCGGCGAATTCCAGCAGCACGCCACCAGCTTGACGGCAGGGGAGCGCCGTCGCAGGCGGCGGCAGATGTAGCGGGCGAACACCTGCGGCTGCGGGTGGAGATAGGACAGGCACACAGCCTCCACCCCCGTGAGGTCGAGCTGGCCCAGGGCGCCTTCCGTGACGGCGATGGGCGGCAGCACCCGCGCGCCGATCCCCCTTTCTTCGAGAACTTGGGCCAGCATCTCGGCGGCGGCGCGGTCGAGTTCGGTCCGGCCCGCAATGCAGAGAACCGGCGTGCCCGGGGCGGGGGAAGGATCATGATGCCCGTCACCGTGCGAGCCGGAGCGCGCCTGCTTGTCCCGGACGTGTTCGGCGATCTCCTTGACCATGCAGCTTGCGGTGTTGGCCACGAGACGGCGGTAGTTCACGTCGGTGGTGCTGCGCTGGCGGTCGTTCTCGGCCAGCCGCAGGGCCGGGATGGCCACGCGGTCGTAGAACTCGCGGGAGGAGTGCTCGTCCACGTAATCCTCGGCCATCTCCACGGCTTCTTCGAGGTTGCCCGCCAGGAGGCGCTGATACAGGCGCTCCTCGGGGGCGAGAACCGGATCGCTGCCGAGGAGAACCCCCAGGAATTCGAGCTGCGGCACGTAGCGGCCGATCACCACGAGGCAGACCGTGAGGGGTGTCGCGAGGAACAGCCCGACGGGACCCCACAGGGTGGTCCAGAAGATCGCCGCCATGATGATGGCCAGCGACGACAGGCCGGTGCTGGAGCCGTAGAGCCAGGGCTCGATGACGTTGTTGCTGACCAGTTCGGCGAGCAGGAACAGGCCGATGACCCACAGCAGCATGGACCAGCCCGGGTCCACGGCGAACGCGAGCGCGATGGGAAACAGCGCCGCCAGGAACGGCCCCAGATACGGCACGAAGCGCAGGACCGCCGCCAGCAGCCCCCACAGCACCGCGTTGGGAACCCCGATGAAATAGAGGGCGAGGCCGATGGGCACGCCGTAGGTGAGGTTCACCACGAGCTGCATCAGGAGATAGCGGCTCACCCGGCCGGCCGCGTCGTTGAGCGCCTGCGTGCTCTTCTGAAGGTCGCCCGCCCCGGCCAGCTTGATGAAGCGGTCGCGCAGGTCCTCCTGCTCCAGCAGCACGAAGATCACGAAGATGACCACCAGGCCCGCCGTGGCCAAGGGCGCGAGCAGGGGGCCCACGACGGTCTGGATGATCTCGAGGGGCTGGGCCTCGTCGCGCTCGAGCCGGACGGTGACGGGCTCCTGGGGCCGAGGATCGCCGCCAAGGGTCGCCCCCGGCTGCCCCGCAGGCTTGTCCGAAGCCTTGTCGTTCCCCGAGATCTCCTTGCTGAGGTCCTGGATCGTCGTGGTGACCTTGTCCACCACGCCGCCTCCCGGGGCGGATTCCTGCAGGCCGCGGATCTTCTCGGTGATGGTGGTCTGGTAGCTCGGCAGGTTGTTGGCAAGCTGGACCACCTGCCGGCCGACCACGTAGGCAATGCCGCCGATCAGGACGAACGCGAGGGCCACGGCGACGATCACCGCGGCGATGCGGGGGAGCTTCAGCCGCCTGAGCCGGTTCACCAGGGGCGTGAGCGCGAAGCTCAGGAGAACCGCAAGGGCGAAGGGAATGAAGATGTCGCGGCCGAAATAGAGCCCGCCGATCGCCAGAACGATGCCGCCTGCCGTGAGAATCGAGGAACCCGCGGGCCGCGTCGCCGGCTGGAGAGGGGGCGGAGCCGGGTCGGCCATGGGGGCACCTTCCTGTTACGCTGACCCCAGATTAACTCGGCACCGGCAGGTTTGATCCGGGCCGGGCAGGCCCTCATTCCCCCACGGCCGTGAAGGCGGCAGGGGCGGCGTCACTCCTCGCGCCTCTCCGGCTCGACGACGACGTTCGGAGGGGTGCTCCCGGACCCGGACGCGAGGGCGCTTTCCAGCTTGCCCTGGGACACGGCCTCCGCGGTCTCGCCCGGGGTGGGCCGCTCGATGCGGCGGGTCTTCGACGGCGCCTCCGGCCCGTCATCGGCCGCTTTCCCGCTCCTGACCTCCGCAACGGTCTCGGGCGGGACGAGGCCGAGCTTGGCGGCATGTTCCGCCATCGCCACGCTGTCGGCGGCGAGCAGCAGGGTGCTGCCGGCCTGGGCCACGGTCATGGCCAGGGCCTCGATCTCCCTGATCCTCCCGGCGTGCCGCGACACGTTGCGGATATAGACCGCGAGCACCCGGCCGGGATGTTCCTCGACGATCTTCCGGTAGACCTCCGGGTCGTGCTGCCCGCTGTCGCCGATGAGGATGAACGGCAGTTCGCTGTAGAGGGACAGCATGTTGTGGATCAGTTCGCGCTTGTGGTCCTCGGCCTTGCGGGGCAGGGGGCTTTTCCAGGAGATGCCCCATTCCCGCAGGAACAGGATCGGGCCGACCGGGATCCCATGCCGCCCGAAGAACTCTTCGAGGATGGCGTAGATGCCCCATGGCGCCCGCGACACGTAGAGCATGGGGTTTTCCTGCCCGCCGGTCGCCCCGTCGTGCAGCGCGCGGTACAGGGCGCTCACGCCCGGGAAGGCCACCCGGCTCGCCGCATCCTGGACGAACAGGCGCCAGAGCATCATGAGCTTGTTGGCCACCCCGGTGCGCATGATCGTGTCGTCGATGTCGCTGATCACCACGTAGCGGCAGTCGGATCGCGGGATGAAGATCTGAGCCTGCGCCCGGGCCGGATGGGGCTGGTCCACGGCCAGATCCATCACGTGCCAGGAGCGGTCGGCCGGCGGCCGCTCCCCGGGAGACATGTGAACCCTGAAATACCCGTCCCGATCCGTAGTGACGGTTTCCTCCGCGCCATAGAACCGGACCGTGACCGCCACGCCGGGGAGCGCCCGCCGGACGATGCGCCGGGTGATGTCGCGCAGGTGGGTGCGGATGAGGTCCCGCCTGGCCCCGGGAGCGGAGCGCGACTGCCGGAACACGCGGCCGATGAGGAAGACCTCGGACTCGGACCCATACCCCCTGTAGGGCTCCAGAACGATCCCCCGCTCGCCCTGAGCCTCCCGGACCGGGCGGGCGCCGACGCTGGCGATCCGGAGAAGCGCTCCCTTCCAACCTGTCATCGTGCGGCTCAGCTTCATGATCTTGGCTCTTTGCCGAAGGTCTGTGTTGCCAATGATCCCGTGCCCGGAAAGATCCGTAAGCTGCACCCGGCAACGTCAGGCGGAAGGTGCAGGCAGGCCCCTAACGGGACAAGCCGATGGGGCTTGCCATGGCCCGATGGCCGGCATGAGGAGCGCTGCGGCCTGCCGCGAACTCACCTGACGCGGTTGGAGCCGGGACGGCTCCTGCGAAAGGTCCGTGGTTCTCCTGGTCCTCGGGTGGAAAGGGTTCCTCGATAACAAGATGGAACCTGCCGCCGAAGCGCGAGGATATGCGACGGGCGATCCATGAGAGGTGGGGAGCGCGCTATGACGCTGCCGAGGATGCGCTCGATGCTCACATCGTCATGGCAGGGGAGCGGCTGACGAAACGCAACTCATCAGCACAGCCCGGTAACCTTAAGCGTTAGCCCCTTGTGGGCTCCATCTACCACGTTGTAAACATCGACACCTTTATTCTTAGGCTTCAGTATCCATTAAGAGGGTACTCCTAACACCAGAACAACACCAGTATAACGGAATGGAAGCGGCAATGCATGTCGACGTTGTTTCCGACTATACAGCTTTCTTGGATTTGAAGAAGGAGTGGAATGAACTTGCCGACAGCTTTCGTTCCCCCCTTCTCCGGCATGAATGGGCTGACGCCTGTCTGCGCACGCTCTATCCCAAGCACACCCGGCCCCACATCGTCGTGGTCCGCTTGGGCGGTCAGCTGCGGGCGCTGGCTCCCCTGATTTCCGTGTACCAATACGGTTTGCGCCAGCTGGTGATGCCTGGCGGAAACATCCTGCACGAGCCATGCGGCTTCCTCTATGACAGTGAAGCAGCCTTGTTGATGCTCGTTCACAGTCTCTCCAAGCTACGCACCTCTCTCATGCTGCCCCGGTTCAACGTCGGGTCGGCCGAAGCCGTGATGCTGCAGGGGCTGTCCTCGGGCGGCCGCCGCTTCACCAAGAGCGGCGCGAGCAGCCTGCGCGTTCCCCTCCAAGGCACATGGGAGGAGTTCGAGGCGGCCATGTCGTCCGGGCGGCGCAGTCACCTGCGGGGCTACCGGCGAAAGGCGGAGAAGCTCGGCAAGGTGGAGTTCGACGTCATACATCCCGATGTCGACACGCTTGAGCCCCTTCTGGAGGAGTTCTTCCGCATTGAGGCTTCCGGGTGGAAGGGGCGCGCGGGCACGGCTGCCCTGCTGCATCCTCGTGTGCATCAATGCTATTGTGACTATGCCCGTTCGGCCGCGCAGCTGGGGACGCTGCGCCTGTTCTTCCTCAAGATCGATGGCAAGCCCATCGCCGGCCGGATAGCGGTCGAACATGGCAAGCGCCTCTGGGAGCTCAAGATCGCCTACGATGAAGCCTACGGCAAATGCATGCCGGGCATCATCCTCACCCACGAGACGCTCCGCTATGCGGTCGAGAGAGGGCTGGAGGCTCATGAGTTTCTGGGACAGGCCGAAGCCTGGGAGAGACACTGGCCCTGCGAGGAGGATGAGTACGTCTCGATGCGGGTCTATCCGTTCTCTCTCGCCGGGCAGCTCTCTCTCGCGCAGGATGTTTGTCAGCTTGCGTTGAGGGAAGCCCCCAAAGTCGCGCAGGACCATTTGAGCCGCGTCAGGGCAAAGGCGCTGAGCGGCATCGGTGAGCTGCCCTCCTTCTTGCCGTGGCTGAGATCGAGGGACGGCCGGCAGAATCTCTCAAGCGGATGATCGGATATCCGAATCGATGAACTGGAGAGCGTCCGGAGCCGGGTAGCCCGGGCCTGAGCGAAGGGGCGCCGCAGCACAGGATGGCGAAACCGCTCAGGGTTGCAGGTGGAATGACAGGAAGGAGGCTTCCGTGACCCAGCAGGCCATGTCGTTTGTGCTCGGGATCGTTGCCCCGGTGGTTTTGGTGAGCTGGCTTCTCATCTTGCACTGATCAGGGCCGCTCGTCCCGGTCGGGGCCGTGATCTGAGCCACGGTCCGGGTGGTCTCCTCGTGCGCTAACGAGGGTTAGTCCAAGAGCACCGCTCGGGTGATCCGCT
The DNA here is from genome assembly GCA_035296545.1 of Microvirga sp. Classification (GTDB taxonomy): domain Bacteria; phylum Pseudomonadota; class Alphaproteobacteria; order Rhizobiales; family Beijerinckiaceae; genus Microvirga. Next base: position 4,235 of record DATHAU010000752.1, on the reverse strand, counting down.
TGATGCAACGTTTGTTCAGACAGGGGGAGTACAATGGCTTGCTGACATCGGTTGGATCTGGAGGGAGATCATGTCACATGAACGTAGAGCGCAGTGGACGCACCGGCTGGACCGGCTGCATGCGCTGAGAGAGCGCTTTTTGGCGGCCCACCGCTACGACCGGGCATACAAGGTCTACCTCGCCATTCAGCACGTGTATGACCGCTGGGCGGATGAGGTGTTCTGCGCGCAGCGGTAGCCTTGTGCCTTGCTTGTCCATCCTGGGCGCATGATCGCCCCGTGCCGAAGCCTGGTTGCCGAACAGGCCGATGTCACAACCTGGCGGCTCGGGTCATGATCTGGTGTTGCGGACGAGGCAAAGATCCGGCGCCGAGCCTGACCCGTGGGCCCGGCTTGAAGGCGATCAGGAACCAAGTTCAGGCTTGGCCATTGAGCCCACAGGCATGGGAGAGCCGAGATGGCAGGCAAGGCAAGCTTCACACCGGACGAATGGGCGCGCGTTGTGGCAAGCCCGATGGTTGCCAGCATGGCCATCACGGCCGCAGATCCGAGCGGCCTATGGGGCTTGCTGAAGGAAGCCATGTCGGGCGGCTGGGCTTTGCTGGACGCAAAGCAAAACGCCCATGCAAACCCCCTTGCCAAAGCCGTAGCAGACGACATCACGACCTCCGAAACGCGAACCGCTGCGCGCGACTGGGTGCAGTCCGAGTTCAAGGGGGTGAAGCTCGGCGAACTCAAGAACAAGGCCGTTGAGGAGCTGCGCGTCGTCTCGGCCCTCGTGGACGCCAAGGCTCCCGAAGACGCCGCAGGGTTCAAGGCATGGCTTAGCCAAGTCGCCCAGAAGGCAGCCGAAGCAGGCAATGAGGGCGGCTTTCTGGGGTTTGGCGGGGTGGCCGTGAGCGATGCGGAGCGAGCGACCCTGGCCGAGATTTCGACAGCCCTCGGCGCGTCGGGAGCAGCGCAGGTTTGAGGCAACCTGAAAGATGCAGCCCGGCGCAGGACGGCGCCTGGCCGCATCCAAGCTGGGCTCAGATGGGGGATTGCTGTGGCTCCCCTTCGTAGCGTCTGGTTCTGCCTTTAGCAGCCGGAGTTTGGATATGGCAAAATGGGTGTCCTCAGAGGAACGCGCCGAGAGTCTGCGCCAAGCCATACTGATGCATGTCGAGCCTGTTGGGCACGAGGGCGCCGGGCACTACTGGATGCTGTCGACGAAAGGCTTCGCCAGAATTGCCGAGGCCATTCGCGAAGCCGAGAATGACGCCCTGGAGAGGGCAGCGGAGTTGTGCGACGCGGCGCATCAGGAAAGCCTGGTAACCCGCAGCAAGATCATCAGCCCTGACTACTTCGTGATCAAGGCTCTCGCCTCGAAAGAGCTTGCGACCGCCATACGGCAACTGAAACACAAAGGCGAGGAGCACCTGCCGTCTGCAAGCTGAGGGCCATGGATGGCAGGACCTCACGGCCTATCCCTGTCGGCCCTGCTGGAGTGACGGCCGGCGTCACCACAGGAACAGGTTGATCTGCCGGATACGGGATGGGGAAGTGGTGGGCTTGCGCGCCTCAAGGCCGCGGCAGCCACGGATGAACGCACCGCGCGAAAGGCGCTCATCTCGGCTGGTGCGAAGCCGGTGCGAAGCCTTGGCCAGGTCACCTTCGAGCCCCTCTCGTCGACGGGCTCGAAGGCCTTGCGGGATCCTCAGACGATGAAGATGTCGTTGAAGGTCAGCTTGAGGTTCTTGGAAAGCTGAGCGATCTCGACCGCCTTGCCTCTTCCTGAACCGTCCGCATCGTAGGACAGCATGCCCGTCTTGCTGTTGTAGAGGACAAAGTCGTTCTTGTCCTGGGCCTTGCTGCCGATCTCGAAGAAGGACTTGCTGATCTTCCTTGGATTGTCTTCCGTGCCCGGTCCAAGCTTCTTGAAGATGGCATTGTCGAGCCAGAGCGTGTCCTCTTTGACGTTGTAGTCCGTGATCCTGTCCAGGTTCGTGGCCTTGTTGGGCTTGGTGTCGAACACGAATACGTCCCGGCCCGCGCCACCCTTGAGCGTGTCCCTGCCGGCGCCGCCGTGCAGTGAATCCTCACCGAGGCCGCCGTTCAGGGCGTCCTTGCCGGCCTCCCCGTAAAGGTCGTTGTCGTGCTGATTTCCGGTAATGGTATTGTTGAGGTTGTTGCCGGTGGCGCTGATGACCTGAGTGAGAGGGATCTCGGGATTGTCGAACAGGATCAGGTTTTCGATATGAGCGTCTAGAGCATAGCCGACATAGGAATAGACCGTGTCGGTGCCCTGTCCAGCCTGCTCAACGACCGTATCGCCGATCAAGCCCGGAAAATCGTTGGGTTGGTCAACCACGTAGACGTCGTCGCCTGTGCCCCCGGCGAGCGTGTCGACGCCGGCATCCCCATTGAGGGTATTGTTGCCCGAATTGCCGGTTATCTGATTATTTTGAATATTTCCTAAAACGTTGATGTAGGTCAGATCGTCCGTCAGCGCATAATTGGTCTCGCCTTCCAGGACGATCAGGCGGCTTTCTGGTACTTGCACAGCCATACGAAGCATACTCCTCTCAGCTTCGCGATTGTTGTCACAAGGTTTTGCTTCTGTGTCCGGCTCTTTTGGGTATAAGCCCCTTGAGTCAGACTTTTCCTTACCCGAACTAACTCCTTTGCGTTGAGGCGAGGTTCGGCGCCCCGCTCCATGGGCTGCAGGGCCGGATTCGGGCTTCCCTCGCGCCCGTCAGCGCGCCACCGCTGAGAGCGGACCCAAGCTGGATCCGGCGATGCACCAAGGCGCGGATGAAGGCGCGGCTCGTCGGAGATCCAGACCCGGATGAACGGGTTCCACCGCCCGGGTCCAGGGAAATGCCAGGGCGGCCCACGAACGCAGGATGGTTTGGTATAGCGTTCGTTAAAGACATCGACCGCAGTCTCGCTCCTGTTTCAGAACCATAGAGCGAGTGGCCTAAGCCATGGAGGCTAATCGACAGGGGAGGGGGTCTCCTGAAAACTGCTCCATTGGATTGGAAGGTGAAACCGTGCTTCATGCAAGCGAATGGCAGCCCCTGAGAACAGCGCCGAGGGACGGGTCCAAGCTCGATGTCTGGACCGGGAACGGCTTCCGTTATATCGATGTCTTCTGGTACCAGGGGCCTGCTTACCCTGAAGGGGCGTTTGTCTACTACGACAGCAACCTGCGAGACTTCATCGATGTGGATGACGCCACGCATTGGATGCCTCCTCCTGCGCCTCCACAGCATGAGAAGGCCGCCCACTCGGAGGATGGCTCCCTGATCTGTGCTGCGGAGTGATGTCCGTTGTGAATCATCATGACCGCGACAGCGCACTGCTCGCCAGTGGCCAGTTCAATCATGTCCATGGCCAAGCGGCGCATGAGGCGCGGGAAGCAAGCCGGCACGGTTTCAACGACAGGGACCGGCTGATGCGGGGACAACCGCGACAATCGCCCCTTCGTCGATGCAGGCTCCTCCATGTGAGCCGGGGAACTTGTATAAGCCTTCCTGAACTTCCAGTTCAGGATAGGGTCGAAGGCTTCCATGGCGGCCGTCCTTGTGGCGCACCCCACACCAGGAATGCCGATGCTCGGACGAGCCCCTGCCAACGATCGGGAGCGCCCCTCAATGAGGTATGTTTGATGACTGACAAGGACGAACAGCCTGACGCCGGTTTGGACGACTTCGACAAGGCAGCGCGCCTGAGTTTCCGGGACTATCCCAGCACCTCCCTCGTGATGATGGCCGCCCTCACGTCAGGGCTGGGCTGGATGCTCTACAAGTGGCTCGGCCGGAAGCCCAAGGCTCAGCGTATTGTTCCCGACGATGGCACAGAGGTGAAGGATAACGCTGCCCAGGCCCGTCCTCCGGCCGATTAATGGCGTAGATCCCTGGGATGAGGAGAAGCAGCGAAGCTTCGCTGTCCACGGAGCGGGAGCCGAGGACTTGGCAGGGCACGACGGCCGGGAAGAGCCCATCGATCTCCGGTTTCTGCAATCATTTCAATGGGTCATGATGAAGGAATGGCGGAGAGGGAGATTTTCCGCGCCAGCCCCTAAGTGCTGATTTTTAGAGCATAGTTAGCGCTACTGTTATATAGCTTCGTAGCATTCCTTCGGAGCATGCGCAAGCCGGACAACCCGCAATTTCGATCAGCATTTCACCGATTTTACAAGTCTGGTACCCACCTCCGGCATAATCAACGTTTTTCGGAGACTGTATTTTGGA
>DATHAU010000751.1:0-8290 GCA_035296545.1 Microvirga sp. | reverse complement strand
CTACGAGACCTGGAACCGGCGCATCTCCACCGCCAAGCTCAACCAGTGGCTCGGCGAAGCCACCGGGGCCAACCCGCCGCCCGCGGTGTCGGGCCGGCGCATCAAGATCCGCTACATGACCCAGGTGAAATCGCGCCCGCCGCATTTCGCCGTGTTCGGCAACCAGCTCGACGCCCTGCCGAAAAGCTACAGCCGCTACCTCGTGAACGGCCTGCGCGAAGCCTTCGACCTGCCGGGCACCCCCATCCGCATCTCCCTCAGGACGGGGCAGAACCCCTACGACAAGGAGCGGAAGTAGGGGGTTTTGTCGTCCGGCCGGTCCGCAGGACCGGGAAGGGACCGCTCATCAGCGCGATGCAGCCCCGGCTCACGCCGGCATCTGCGGCTCGATCACCTTCCCGGCTTGCGCGAAGTCGTAGATCTTGCCGGTCTGATCCCAGGCGGGCAGGGCCAGCTTGAGGATATGGGGGGCAAGGTCCTCCGGGGTCTTCAGGGTAAGCGGATCCTCGCCGGGCATGGCGGCGCGGCGCATGGCGGTGCGCAGGGGGCCGGGGTTCAGGAGCATGGCCTTGACCGGGGTCGTCACCGTCTCGGCCGCGTAGGTTCGCACCAGGGCTTCGAGGGCGGCCTTGGAGATGGAATAGACGCCCCAATAGGCGCGGCACTTGTGGGCCGCCCCGGAGGTCACGAAGATCGCCCGTCCGGCGTCGGAGGCGCGCAGCAGCGGGTCGAGGGAGCGGATCAGGCGGTAATTGGCCGTGACGTTGACCGCCATCACCTCGTCCCAGACCGGCTGGTCCACATGGGTGATCGGGGCGAGTTCGCCGAGAATCCCCGCGTTGCCGAGCAGGATGTCGAGCTTGCCCCAGCGCCCGTAGATCGCGGCTCCCAGGCGGTCGATGGCGTCGAGATCCTTCAGGTTCACCGGCACGAGAGTGGCCGATCCCGCCTTGGCGCGGATCTCGTCGTCGAGCTGTTCGAGGGCTCCCTGCGTGCGGGCCAGCGCGATGATGTGCGCGCCGGCTTCGGCCAGCGCCAGCGCCGCCGCCCGGCCGATGCCGCGCGAGGCGCCGGTCACCACCGCGATCCGATTCGAAAGCGGCTTGTCCATGGGGTCCCTCAGTCGGCTTCGGCCAGAAGGGCGAGACGCCGCGGGGTGGCCACGGCCAGGTCCGTCAGCGCGGTCGGGTAATCGCCCGTGAAGCAATGGTCGGTGAACTGCGGCTGCGCCGGGTTGCGGCGCTCCTCGCCCATGGCCCGGTAGATCCCCTCGATGGACAGGAAGGCCAGGGAATCCGCCCCGATATAGGCCCGCATCTGCTCCAGGTCGTGGGTGGCGGCCAGGAGCTTCTCCTTCTCGGGGGTGTCGATGCCGTAGAAGTCCGGATGGGTGATCGGCGGGCTGGCGATGCGGAAATGCACCTCCTTGGCGCCGGCCTCGCGCATCATCCGCACGATCTTCACCGAGGTGGTGCCGCGCACGAGGCTGTCGTCCACCAGGACGATCCGCTTGCCCTGGATGGCCGAGCGGTTGGCCGAGTGCTTCATGCGCACCCCCAGCTCGCGCACGGACTGGGTCGGCTGGATGAAGGTGCGCCCCACGTAATGGTTGCGGATGATGCCGAGTTCGTAGGGGAGGCCGCAGGTCTGGGCGAACCCTAAGGCCGCCGGCACCCCGGAATCGGGCACCGGAATGACCACGTCCGCGTCGGCGGGCGATTCCAGGGCGAGCTCGCGGCCCATGCCCTTTCGCACCTCGTAGACGCTGTGGCCGTTCACGATGGAATCGGGGCGGGCGAAGTAGATGTACTCGAAGATGCAGGGGCGGGGCGTCTGCTCGGGAGCGAAGCGGGACGACTCGATGCCGTCGTCCGAGATCACCACCACCTCGCCGTTCTCCACGTCGCGCACGAAGCGCGCGCCGATGATGTCCAGGGCGCAGGTCTCCGAGGTCAGGATGTAGCGGCCGTCGAGCTCGCCGATCACCAGGGGGCGGATGCCGAGCGGATCCCGCGCGCCGATGAGCTTCTTGTTGGTGAGGGCCACCAGGGCGTAGGCCCCTTCGATCTGCTGGATCGCCTCCACGAAGCGGTCGACCACGAGGCTCTTGCGGCTGCGGGCCACCAGGTGGACGATCACCTCCGTGTCCGTCGTGGACTGGCAGATCGCCCCGTCGCGGATGAGGTCGCGGCGAAGGGTCAGGCCGTTGGTGAGGTTGCCGTTATGGGCCACCGCGAAGCCGCCGCCGTCGAGTTCGGCGAAGAGGGGCTGCACGTTGCGCAGGACGGTCTCGCCCGTGGTCGAGTAGCGCACGTGGCCGATGGAGGAGAAGCCCTCCAGCCGTTCGATGGTGGCCCGGTCGGAGAAGCTGTCGCCCACGAGGCCGAGCTTGCGCTCCAGGTGGAAGACGTGGCCGTTGAAGGCGACGATGCCCGCCGCCTCCTGGCCGCGGTGCTGGAGGGCGTGCAGGCCCAGCGCCGTGATGGCGGCGGCGTCCGGGTGGCCGTAGATGCCGAAGACGCCGCATTCCTCGCGCAGGGTATCGCCATCGAGGTCGAGGTCCACCTTTTTGGGGGCGACCCGCCACGTCTCAGACCAAGCGGACATCATCGTTTCCCTGGGATTCGCGCCCGTCGACGGCGCGGGCCCTATGTAATCGGCCCCGGGCCGATCGCCAATGGGTATTCCTGTCGCTGTTCAAACCGTGACCCCGGCCGCCTAGCTGCGGCGGGGAGGGGCGGCCGGCGCGCCGGGGGCGGGCGGGGCGGCGCCGCGCTGCGGATCGGGCTCGGCCGGCTCGGCGGGCTCCGGGTCCGGCCCCTTCTTGCGCAGCCGCTGGAGGAGCGCCTCGGCGTTTTCCGGCAGCATGGCGATGATGTTGTCGCGGGTGTTCTCCATGGCGGGCCGGGTGCGGGAGGCGGTGGCCCATTCCGGCTCCTTGCCCTGGAGCAGCCAGCCCAGGAAGGCCCAGCCGATCACGCAGATGAGGAAGCCCCGCGCCGCGCCGAAAGCGAGCCCCAGGGTCCGGTCGAGGGCGCCGATGCGGGAATCGAGGATCAGGTCGGAGATCTGGACCGTGATGATCGACACCACGATCAGGGTCACCACGAAGATGCCTCCGATGGTGGCCGCCAGCGCCACCGTGCCGTTGGAGACATATTGCTGGACCAGGGGCAGGGCCATCGGGTGCAGATACCAGGCCGCGGCGGCCGCCACCACCCAGGCCACGATGGCGAGCACCTCGCGGGTGAAGCCGCGCACGGCGGCCAGAAGGGCCGAGATCAGAACGACGCCGAGGACGACGAGATCCAGGATGGGAAAGGGCATGGACCGAGCCTAACGCAGGAAAAGCAGGATGGGCGCCGCGTCCGCGGCATGAAAGCTTCGGGTGTATAGCCGCAAGAACGGCTTTCGTCACCCCGGGAGTGAGCCCGCCGCCGCAACGGCTTCGGCGACCGGGTTCATGCCCGCTCGAAACAGAGCCGTGGGTCGCCGGGGCCATGACGTCCGGACCTGCCACGTGCGGGCGTCATGAAGCCTTCCGCCGGCGGGCGGCGATGCCCGCGACCAGATCCGCGATATGGCCGATGGACGACGTCGCCAGGGGAAGGCGCTCGTTCTTGGCCTTCTCCAGGCGGGCCGCGGGGGCGACGGCGCTGGAGAAGCCGAGCTTGGCCGCCTCCTTCAGCCGGGCCTGCTCCTGGGCCACGGGCCTGATCGCCCCGGACAACCCCAGCTCGCCGAAATAGACCGCGTCGGGCGGCAGGGGATTGCCCGACAGGGACGACACCAGGGCGGCGGCGGCCGCGAGATCGGCGGCGGGCTCGGTGATGCGCAGGCCGCCCGCCACGTTGAGATAGACGTCGTGCATCCCGAGCTTCAACCCGCCGTGGGCCTCCAGCACGGCCAGCACCATGGAGAGGCGGTTCTGGTCCCAGCCCACCACCGCCCGGCGCGGGGTGCCGAGGGAGGAGGGAGCCACGAGGGCCTGGATCTCCACGAGGAGCGGGCGGGTGCCCTCCATGCCGGCGAAGACCGCGGTGCCGGCGGTGGCCGTATCGCGTCCCGACAGGAACAGCTCGGACGGGTTGGACACCTCCCGCAGGCCCTGGTCCGACATCTCGAAGACGCCGATCTCGTCGGTGGGGCCGAAGCGGTTCTTCACCGCCCGCATGATGCGGAAATGGTGGCCCGTATCGCCCTCGAAGGACACCACCGCGTCCACCATGTGTTCGACCACCCGGGGGCCCGCGATCTGGCCGTCCTTGGTGACGTGGCCCACCAGGATCACGGCGGTGCCGGTGGTCTTGGCGAAGCGGATCAGCGCCTGGGCGCTGCCGCGCACCTGGGTGACGGTGCCGGGGGCGGATTCCACCGTCTCGGTCCACATGGTCTGGATGGAGTCGATGATGGCGAGCGCCGGCGGGCGGCCCTGGCCGAGGGTGGCGATGATGTCCTCCACGTTGGTCTCCGAGGCGAGCTCCACGGGAGCGCCGCCCAGCCCGAGCCGCTCGGCCCGCAGGCGCACCTGCGCCACCGCCTCTTCGCCCGAGATGTAGGCGACCCGTCGACCGCTGAGCGCAAGGGCCGCGGAGGCCTGCATCAGGAGGGTCGACTTGCCGATGCCCGGATCGCCGCCGAGCAGGATGACCGAGCCGTGCACGAAGCCGCCGCCCGTCACCCGGTCGAGCTCGGCGATGCCGGAGGGGATGCGCGGGGCTTCCTTGCTCTCGCCGGACAGGCCTTCGAGGGGGAAGATCCGCCCCTTGGCCCGGGAGGGACGGGTGGCCACGGGCCCGGCCATGGGACTGGCCGAGCCGGTTTCCTCCACGATGGTGTTCCAGCCGCCGCAGGCCTCGCACTTGCCCTTCCAGCGGTTATAGACCGCGCCGCATTCCTGGCACGCGAAGGAGGGACCACGCTTCGCCATCAGCCGCTCGCCCCGCGATAGGTGCGCGCATAGCGCGCGCCGAGGCCGGTGAGGATCTCGTAGCCGATGGTGCCGGCGCGACGGCCGACCTCGTCCACGGTCAGGCTCCCGCCGATCAGGGTCACGGTGTCGCCGCGCCTGACCTCGGCTTCCGGCGCGTCGGTCACGTCGACGGTGATCAGGTCCATGGAGACGTTGCCCGCAAAGGGGCAGGGCCGCCCGGCCACCAGGGCGAGGCCGGCGAGAAGCCTCTCGCCGCTCCTGCCCCTGGCGCTCGCGGCGCGGGGATAGCCGTCCGCATAGCCCACCGAGATCGTGGCGATGCGACGCCTGCCCACCGCAAGCCAGCGGCCGTTATAGCCCACCGTCTGGTCCGCCTCGACCCAGCGCAGCTGCACGATCCGGCCCTCGAGCCCGACCACCGCCCGCATGGGATTGTCCCGCTCCGGGGTCGGGTTGCCGCCATAGAGGGCATAGCCCGGCCGCACGAGGTCGAAATGCGGCTTGTCCTCGAGAAAAATGCCGGAGGAATTCGCCAACGACGCAGGGATGCCGGGAAGCGACTCCCTCACGGCCCGGAAGGCCTCGATCTGCTGCCGGTTGAGCGGATTGCCGCTCTCCTCGGCGCCGACGAAGTGGCTCATGAGAAGCGCCGTGTCGAAATCCTTCAGGCTCGCCAGATCCCTGAGCGCCAGCCCTTCCGGCACAGGGAGGCCGAGCCGGTTCATGCCGGTGTCCACGTGGATGGCCGCCGGGAGCCGGCCGTGGGAGCGGCAGAAGGCAGCCCATTCGTCGATCTCCTCGAGGGAGCCGAGAACCGGCCGCAAGGAAAATTCGGCATAGGTCGGCGACGCGCCGGGGAAGAGGCCGTTGAGAACGTAGATCGTCGCTTGGGCTGCGACGGCGCGGACGCGGATCGCCTCGCTGGGGTGCGCCACGAAGAAGGTGCGGCAGCCGGCGCGGGCCAGGGCAGGGGCCGCCTTCTCGATGCCGATGCCGTAGGCATCCGCCTTGATGACCGCAGCCGTTTCCGCGTCGCCGGAGCGGTCGCGCAGGCTGCGCCAGTTCGCCGCCAGGGCGTCCAGGTCGATGTGGAGAAGGCCCCCGGCGGCGTGGTCCTGAATGCCGCCAGCGGGCAGGGTCTGCGAGGGGTGATGGGTCAATCGCCGATCCGATCAGGGAGCTTGTCTTCGTCCGCCAGGTTGGTGAAGCGGGTGATGTCGGCCTGGAAGGCGAGCTGCACGGTGCCCGTGGGGCCGTGGCGCTGCTTGCCGATGATGATCTCGGCCTTGCCGTGAACCTGGTCCATTTCCGTCTGCCACTTGAAGTATTCCTCGGTGCCGGGCTTCGGCTCCTTGTTCTTCAGATAGTACTCGTCGCGGTAAACGAACATGACCACGTCGGCGTCCTGCTCGATGGAGCCCGATTCGCGCAGGTCCGCCAGCTGCGGCCGCTTGTCGTCGCGGGATTCCACCTGGCGGGAGAGCTGGGACAGGGCGATGAGCGGGACGGAGAGCTCCTTGGCCAGCGCCTTGAGGCCCGTGGTGATCTCGGTCAGCTCCTGCACCCGATTCTCGCCCTTCTTGGCCGATCCCGAGAGAAGCTGGAGGTAGTCGACGATGAGCACGTCGAGGCCGCGCTGGCGCTTGAGGCGCCGCGCGCGCGCCGCGAGCTGGGCGATGGAGATGCCGCCGGTCTGGTCGATGTAGAACGGGATCGACTGCATCTCGCGGGCGGCTTCGGTGATCTTGTAGAAGTCGTCCTCCCGCATGTCGCCGCGGCGGATCTTGTAGGAGGGCACGCCCGACTGCTCGGCGATGATGCGGGTGGCCAACTGCTCCGCCGACATTTCGAGGGAGAAGAAGCCCACGATGCCGCCGTTCACCGTTTTCAGGGTGCCGTCCGGCTGCTTCTCGGCCTGATAGACCTTGGCGATGTTGAAGGCGATGTTGGTGACCAGGGAGGTCTTGCCCATGGCGGGGCGGCCGGCCAGGATGATCAGGTCGGAGGGCTGGAGGCCGCCCAGGGCCTTGTCCAGGTCGATGAGGCCGGTGGAGATGCCCGACAGGGAGCCCTCGCGCTTGTAGGCGGCCGCCGCCATGTCGATGGCCGCCGTGAGCGCATCGGAGAAGCGCTGGAAGCCGCCGTCGTAGCGGCCCGTCTCGGCCAATTCGTAGAGCCGCCGCTCCGCCTCCTCGATCTGGTCCCGGGGCGAGGTCTCCACGGGCGCGTCGAAGGCCACGTTGACCATGTCCTCGCCGATGGTGATCAGGTTCCGGCGCACCGCGAGGTCGTAGATGGTGCGGCCGTAATCCTCCGCGTTGATGACCGTGGTCGCCTCGGCGGCGAGGCGGGCGAGGTATTGCGAGACGGTGACGCCGCCCAGGTCCTGATCGCCCAGGAAGGTCTTCATGGTGATCGGCGTCGCGACCTTGCCGGCCTTGATCAGGCTCGTGGCCACCTCGTAGATGCGCCGGTGCAGGTCCTCGATGAAGTGCGAGGGCTCGAGGAAGTCCGAGACCCGGTAATAGGCGTCGTTGTTGACCAGGATCGCGCCCAGGAGCGCCTGTTCGGCGTCGATGTTGCTGGGGGGCGTGCGGAATTGCGGCTCGGAGGCTTCGAGGCGGGCGATCAGGGCATTGGCGGTGGCCATCTGGCGCTCCGGAAAGAACAAGGTGTTAGAGTCTCTTAGACCGCAATTGGTGTCCTAATCGTTGCCGGCCAGACACATGCCGGGACTTCGGCCCTTCTGTCCTCGCTGTCCTCGATTCTCACAGCTCGGCTTTTCGAGGACGCTTTTCCTTGACTCCTCGCGGGACGCGAGCGCGCAACGAAAAAAAGCGCTCCCCGTCGAATCGACGGGGAGCGCCATTTTAGAACAAAGCAAGAACTAGAACAAGCGGTCGAGCTTAGAGCTCGACGTCCCCGGCCTCCGCCAGGGCCGCGCCGACCTCGAGGCCGAGGTCGTCGAGGTTGGTCTCCTCGCGGGCCGTGACGGCCTCGCCGCGGGACTGGCGCTCGGCTTCCTCGGGGCTGCGGGCGACGTTGATCGTCACCTGAACCTCGACCTCCGGGTGGAGGGCGACCGGCACGGGATGCAGCCCCAGCGTCTTGATCGGGGCGTTCAGCACGATCTGGTTGCGGTCGACCGTGAAGCCGCCCTGGGTCATCACCTCGGCGAGGTCGCGCGTCGAGACCGAGCCGTAGAGCACGCCGGTCTCGCCGGACTGGCGCAGGACCACGAAGCTCTGGCCGTTCAGCTTCTCGCCGACGGCTTCGGCTTCCTTGCGGCGCTCCAGGTTGCGGGCCTCGAGCTGGGCGCGCTGCTGGACGAAATGCTCCCGGTTCGCCTTGGTGGCC
>DATHAU010000750.1:0-3667 GCA_035296545.1 Microvirga sp. | reverse complement strand
CGATCACCTCGACATTATTGCGCTGCAGATCGAGAATGGCTGTATCCCGCAGCACGTCCATATAGGCAGTCGCGGAGTTCAGAAGAATTTCTTGTTCGTTGTTGTTCAGGGTCTCGCGGGCGCTGAGCACGCCAGATTCGGCCTGACGGACCGAATTTTCAGTCCGAAACCCGTTGAAGATTGTTTGACTGACGTCCAGGCCTATGCTCCGCGATGTAGCCACTCGCGACGCGCCCCCAGACCGTCTGTAATCGCGAGAGACATCGGCCGTTGCGTTGATCTGCGGTCGGTAGGCGGACTTTGCCCGCGCCACATTCTCGTCGGTTGCGCGGACGTTGGCTCGCTGAGCATTAAGATCGGGATTGTTGCCATAGGCGCGTGCCAAAGCGCTTTCGAGCGTCTCAGCCGCAACTCCGCCTAGGCTCAGAAGCACGAAGACGGAGGTCATCGCCCCGAGGAACATGCGGTAGTTCTTGCCAGATAGCTTTTCTCTCACGCCCACCTACCTAGCGGCTCCAAACGGATCGTCGGTCGCCGTCTTCATCCACTAAACCACTACGACTCAAAGCGGAACAATAGCTATCAACAGCGAGTCGGCAACACGACCCAGTGAGATCGGAAACGATTAGTGTTGAGTGGCGCAAAAAAAGCGACACCCTCTCCCCGCATCAATTTACGACCTGGACAAGATTTTAGAAAGTGAAGCTTGGCTTCAGGGTAAACGGGGCCAGCAGGGGCGCCGCGGCGTCGAAGAGCCTGCGCTCCCCGAAGGCGTCGCCGGTGCGAACGTAAAGCGTCGCCCGGGCGGCCCGCCCCTGCCCCTTGACGCAGACGAGGCGACCGCCTTCGGCCAGTTGCCGGAGAAGCTCGTCCGGGCGGATTTCGACGGCCCCGTTGACCAGAATGGCGTCGTAAGGGCCGTTGCCGGGGCAGCCCTGCTCCAGGGGGCCCGACTCCACGGCGATGCTGGAAAAGCCCGCCGCCGCAAGGCTCTGCCTGGCGGCCTCCGCCAGGGCCGGGTCGGATTCGAGGGCCGTCACCTGCGCGCCGAGTTCCGCGAACACCGCCGAAGCGTAGCCGCGACCGGCCGCCACATCGAGCACCTTGTTCCCGGCGTCGACGGCGAGTCCCTGGATCATGCGGGCCAGGATCATGGGCGCGAGCATGAAGCGGCGCTCGGCGCCGTCTCCGACCAGGATGTGCTGGTCCATATAGGCGAGGTCCTCCCGGCCGGGCAGGACGAACCGCTCCCGCGGGACCGTGTCCATGGCGTCGAGGAGGGGGATGTCGTTCACATCGAAAGTGCGCAGCTGGCCGTCAACCATCATCCGGCGCGCTTGCGTGAAATCGACCATGGAAGTGCCTTCGGAAAAGAAGTTGGAGGCCTCGCCCGGAATCGAACCGGGGTGCAAGGATTTGCAGTCCTCTGCGTAACCACTCCGCCACGAGGCCGTCCGGGGCGTCTGCCGCGAACGCGGCGGGTGCTCCATAGCAAGCAGGCCCTCAAAGAGCAACTGCCCCTTTCCGGGCAAAACCTGCCATCAAGGGACTTGCAACCGCCGAACCCCTGTTATATGCCTCCGACCTCGCCAGCGGCGCCTGCTTCGGCAGGGCTTCTGGACGATGGGGAAGCATACCGGGCTTCCTGGAAGCTTAAGGCTATTCCGGCGTGGCGCAGCGGTAGCGCAGCGGACTGTTAATCCGTTGGTCGTAGGTTCGAATCCTACCGCCGGAGCCAACCTTCCTCCTGCTGACACCCAACAAAATCGCGAAAATCCGCCGGAGCCTGGCCATGGCCGTCCTGCGAACGGCTTGACCCGCGCGCCGCCTTGCGCTCAGCATCGCGGCCCAATCTTTACGCGGGCGAAGGCCCGCGGGTTTCAGCTTCCGGGATGATCATGACGGCCACGATGCTTCTGTTCCGCGACGATGCCTATGCGGCTTCCTGCCAGGCGAAGGTGCTTGGCGCGACGCCGGAGGGCGGCGTCATCCTCGACCGCACGATCTTCTACGCCCAAGGGGGCGGGCAGCCCGGGGACGTGGGCGCCATCCTGCGGGCGGACGGCAGGCGCGTGCCGGTGACGAACACGGTCTACGCCGCGGACCGCTCCCAGGTGGCGCATCTCGTGGGCACAGAGGCGGCCGATTTCCGCGCGGGCGAGCCCGTGACCCTGGAGCTCGACTGGGAGCGGCGCTTCAAGCGCATGCGGGTTCACACCGCGCTCCATCTGCTGAGCGTCGTCCTGCCCTATCCGGTCACCGGCGGCTCCATCGGCGACGGAGACGGGCGGCTCGATTTCGACATTCCCGATGCGGGGCTCGACAAGGCGGAGATCACCGAGAGGCTGAACGCCCTCATCGGGCGCAACGCGCCGGTTACCGAGCGCTGGATCACCGACGAGGAGCTGGACGCCAATCCGGGACTGGTCAAGACCATGTCGGTGAAGCCGCCGCGCGGATCGGGCCGGGTGCGCCTGGTGGAGATCGAGGACATCGACCTCCAGCCCTGCGGCGGAACCCATGTGCGCCGCACGGGCGAGATCGGCCGGGTCGCGATCACCGACATCGAGAAGAAGGGCAAGCAGAACCGCCGGGTTCGCCTCGCCCTTGCCGATTGAAGCCTTCCCTCCCGACCCTTCAGGAGCCCAGCATGACCCAGCCCTTCGTTTCCACCGCCTGGTTGCAGGAGCGCCTGGACGATTCCGATCTCGTGGTGGTGGACGGCTCCTGGTATCTGCCCACCCAGAACCGGGACCCGAACGCCGAATACCTGGCGGGCCATATTCCCGGCGCGGTGCGCTTCGACATCGACACGGTCAAGGACGCCTCGTCCCCCCTGCCCCACATGCTGCCCTCCCCCGAGGAATTCGCCAGGACCGCGGGCGCCATGGGGATCAGCGAGACCATGACCATCGTGGTCTATGACGGCTCGGGACTGTTCGCCGCGCCGCGCGTGCGCTGGACCTTCCGGGCGTTCGGGGCGCGCAACGTCTCGATCCTCGACGGCGGCTTTCCCGCCTGGACGGCGGAAGGACGGCCGGTGGAGACCGGACCGGAGAAGCCCCGCAGGAAGCGCGCGTTCAAGCCCTCCTTCGACCCCTCCGTGGTGGTGGATGCGGCCGCCGTTCAGGAGGCCCTGCAATCGGGCGCGGCCCTGGTGGTCGATGCGCGCCCGGCGGACCGGTTCAGGGGCGAGGCGCCGGAGCCCCGCCCCGGCCTGCGCGCCGGGCACATGCCGGGAAGCCTCAACCTCCCCTTCAGCCAGATCGTGGAGAACGGCCGCCTCAAGGACAGGGCGGGCCTGGAACAGGCCATGAGGGACGCCGGCATCGATCCCGCCCGCCCGGTGATCGCAACCTGCGGCTCCGGCGTGTCGGCCGCCCTCCTCGGCGTCGCCCTCGAGACCGGCGGCCACCCTATCCAGGCGATCTATGACGGCTCCTGGGCCGAATGGGGCGCGCGGGAGGACCTGCCGGTGGCGACGGGACCGGCGAAGACGGGGTGAGCGCGGGGTTCTGTCCGGATCGGGCGCTGCAAGCCTCCTCCCGACGCTCGCCGGGGTGACGTGTGCTGTCATCCCGGGGCCGCGCAGCGGAGCCCGGGATCCATATACGCTGACAAAGCAGGACCAAGTGCAGACGGTCCCGCCCTTCCGCCCACCATCGTG